>DATIJE010000021.1:0-14669 GCA_035478995.1 Rhabdochlamydiaceae bacterium
GCCGATATCTATTGAACATCTCTTCTATCGATATCGATCCAAAGAGTTATCTGCCACTAAGTCTTTCCTATAAAGAAGGCCTTCGGTTGGTTCTATCTAGAATTTTAGATGAAGATACCTATCAATACTATTTGGGAGCAAAAGTTGAGCCCGCACCCCGAATTCCTGAAGAGATCTCTCTCAAGAGGTTTAATGAACCCGATCCTTTTGATCCGACTGAGACAATAGGCCAGAATTATTTTTGGATGTATTCTCCTCCAAATCTTGAAATTGAAGGGACCTATCCTTTTTACTTAAATAAACTGGATGACCCAAATGATCAAGAAGCTCCAATGCTCGTAAACGATGGGCCTATAGAAAGATTAATGAAACTGATTGGACTCGGAGCAAAATCTGCAAAGAGAGTTCTAAAAGTACCTAATACTATTAATAATAGTGGAGAATTATTTAAATATCCAAAAAATGGCAATCCCTCGGCTTATAATTATATTTGGAGTGAAATTGCTAGGCAGCATGGCAACAAAAGGATTCCGTCAGGATGGATTTGCATGAGAGAAAAGTTGATTGGAAGAAATCTATCTTTTTCTGAACAGAAAGCAGTTGCAAAAAAAGCAGGAGTTGTCATTCCTGCATTACTACACAGAATTAATTTTAATTTTCTACAACACGCCAGATCTGGAAGGGAAGATGTCTACCCAGATGGACGAAATCCAGAGAAGACTGCTGCACGCACTTCAACGCTCACCCATTGGCAAGGACATACTAGGTCTTCGTGTTGTGGGGGCGGCGGCCCCTCCGGCCTATGCGTCGGCCACGACGGCATCGACGACGGCCTCGTTGGTGAGGCGGTGGCCCTCTCTGCGGAAACGCAGGTCATTGGTCCTTGAGTACTTGGGAATTGTATTAGGACTTTTTGGTGCTCGCAAAGAACGAGTTTGAAAACTTTTCTTTTAGTTTTGGAAATTACTCGTAGGTGATATGATATGAAGAATTTAAAAGCCTAATTTGCATGAGAGAATAAATATGAAACGGCCGGCCAAGCTGATCATGATGCGTCATGGACAATCCGAATGGAACAAGCAGAACTTGTTCACCGGATGGGTCGATATCCCTTTAAGTCCCGAAGGCATTCGGGAATCGATCGAAGGGGGTAAAAAAATCGCGGATATTCCTATCGATGTCATTTTCGTGTCTTCATTGATCCGTTCTCATATGACCGCGATGCTGGCGATGGCTGAGCACAAAGGGGGAAAAGTTCCTTATTTTTTACATCCTAATCAAGGAAAACTCGAAGAGTGGGCCCAAATTTATAGCGAAGAGACCAAAAAAAAATGCATTCCTGTCATTTCTGCCTGGCAATTGAATGAAAGGATGTACGGCAAACTGCAAGGGTTGAACAAACAGAAAATGAGAGAAGAATACGGTGAAGAGCAAGTGAAGATCTGGCGCCGCAGTTTTGATGTGGCTCCTCCTGAAGGAGAAAGTCTAGCGATGACTGCAGCAAGGTCGATACCGTATTTTAAGGAAATGGTCATCCCTTATCTGGAAGAAGGGAACAATGTGTTCATTGCGGCCCATGGCAATTCCTTGAGATCGATCGTCATGTATTTGGACAGTTTATCGAAAGAAGAAGTGATCAATCTGGAATTGGGTACCGGAGTTCCCATCATTTACAATTATCGCTCGGGCGCCTGGAAAAAAGAGATATGATTAAATCCATTCATTTGAACAATCACACGACCTCCCGTCCCTTCAATTCTGCTATTGAGAAGATGATCTCTTGTTTCGGAGTAGATTGCACGGAGGAAGTCGATGTGCATGTGAAATTGCTCCGCGAACAATTTGGCGCTGAGGAAAAGGATGCTTTCTGTTTTTCTTCAAGCGGGGAAGATGCAATTTCACAAGTCTTTTTGTCCACTTATATGGATTTTGTGCGCCGAACAGGCAAAAATCATGTTTTAACGCCTTCTATGGAAGAGTCAGCGATTATTGATGGTTTGCAACGGCTGGAAAAGATAGATTGTTTTCACAGGATATTGCCTGTAAATAGCCAGGGACAGTTGACCAGAGAGATCTTAGAGGAAGCAATCGGCCCGCGCACAGCTTTAGTTTCACTTTCTTGGGCAAACGGACTGACCGGAGTGGTCCATCCGATCACGGATCTTGCGCAGGTATGCAAAGAGAAAGGAGTCCTTTTGCATGTCGATGCGACTTACGCCATTGGTAAAATATATTTCCGTTTTCAAGATCTCGATGTCCACTTCCTCACCTTTGATGGATGCTGTTTGTACGCTCCATCAGGAACTGGCGGAATTTTCATCAGATCCGGAACAGAATTTACGCCATTACATGAAAGCCTGAATATTCCAGGATTGGCTGCTTTGAGTTCCTCAATCGAAACGATTTCTATGAATTTTGACCACGTGTGTATGGAAACGGCGCGTTTGAGAAACAAATTAGAACAAGGGATTAAAAAAGGATTTCCTGAAGCGGTTGTTTTCTTTGAACATGCGGAACGTCTTCCGCATTGTTGTGCAATTGGATTTCCTGGGGTTGCCCATGATGCGCTGCTTTATATGCTGCAGCGGAAAGGCATCACTGCAACGGCAGGAGGAGGAAAATTCCAACAACTGTCTCAAGTATTAACAGATTGCGTCGTCGATCCAATGTTGGCGCAATGCGCCTTGAGTTTCAGTCTATCTTATGAAACAACAGAAGAGGAGATAGAGCTTGCGATAAATGCCATTGTGTCATCGGCGCACAAACTAAGAAGCATTTCATCCAAGATCATGGAGTGCATTTTATGAATAGAATCGAGCCCCATCCTTGGAAATATTATAGTAAAAAACTCTCCGCAAAGATTGAAAATCCTATCAACGCCGGTTTTTTTTCTCATGAATCAGAGGAAGGCGGGATGCGCCTTGTCATTGGTAAAGATCGGAAGAACAGACATTGTGACATTTTGTTTTTGTATCTGTTGATCGATGAAGAGGATGGAATTATCGCCGATGCCAGATTCCAAGCTCTTGGGCATTCAGCTTTAATAGGCGCCGCCGATGCTGCTTGCGATCTGATCATTCATAAAAATTACGATCAGGCAAAAAGGATCAGCGCGGACCTCATTGACAAACGAGTACGGGATAAAAGCGATGAGCCCGCCTTTCCGAAAGAAACCTATCCCTATTTGAATGTGGTTCTAGGCGCGATCGAAGACGCCGCAGAGCAGTGTTCGGATATCCCATTTGCAGAAACCTATGTTTCTTCTCCCATAGATCCTCAATTTGCGGGAATGAAAGAAGGAGAATCGTATCCGAATTGGATGCATTTGGACATCGAACATCAAATCGCTGTCATCGAAGATGTGATCGACAATGAAATTAGGCCTTACATTGAACTGGATGCCGGCGGGATTAAAATATTGAACTTGATCGAAGGCAGAGAGTTGATCATCGCTTACGAAGGGAGTTGCACTTCATGTTATTCTGCAACCGGATCAACCTTGAACGCGATTCAACAAATACTCCGCTCGCGCATACATCCTGATATTGTTGTTACACCGGATATCAGCTTTCTGAAATCTGACCTGATTGAACAGTGATCATCTGTGAGATTTCTAGAGGATCTTCTTTTCCGGCTGCATCGCGAATTAGAATTTTCAAGCGGCCCTCGATGTCGATAGAATGACAGATGCCGTTGACTCGTCGGTTGCCGTCCATGCAATGGATATGCTGCCCTTTGAATGCGAGAACTGATTCATATTCGGGATGAAAAACAGAGAAGCCTTCTTTTTGCAAGGTCTCTAGATATTCTGCAAATTTTTCAACCAAAGGTCTTAAAATTTCTTCAAATGTCCAAAAGTGGTTGCTTAAACTGGACAATGAAGCTGCAGGTTGATCGATCTTTTCTAGGATTTGATCTGGTGTGTCGACATTGATCCCAATGCCTAAGATGATTCCCAGGCTGTCTTTTAAAGAAATCGCTTCGCCTAAGATGCCAGCGACTTTTTTTCCGGAAACAAGGATATCATTAGGCCATTTTATTTGAGGGGCAAACCCTTTATCTTTGAGGATGTGGACGCAGGCCAAGGAAAGGATCTGGCCGAGGTTTGGAATGAATTTGTTCTGCGGAGGAATACAAAAAAAGAGAGAGGCATAGACGTTTTGGCCTTTTGGAGAAAGCCATTTTCTAGAGAATCTTCCTCGTCCCGCCGTCTGTTCCGACGCAGTGATGCAAGTCAGTTTATTCGGGTCAAGAACATGGATGTTTTTTTTAACCCAGTCATTTGTAGAGTCAAGACATTCGAAGTGAATGTAATGGATATTTTGAAACACATTCGGTATGTTCATATAACTACATTTTAAGGTATAAGATCGAATTTTAGCGATCGTTTTTTAGACTATAGATTTTTTTATGTGGAATCATCAATATCTCAGCCGCTTGGATTTCCGAACGATCCCTATCCTATTGGCACTGATGTGGATCAGTCTATTGGTGATCTCCGCTACGACGTGCGAAGTTGGAGATGCTGGCCACGAATCTTTTTTTACACCAATGACGAAAACCCAAATAAAATGGTTTGCTATAGGGTGGGTAGTCTATCTCTTTTTTGCAGGCTTCGACTATCGCAAAATTCGGCAATGGACCTGGCTTCTTTATATTGCCATGATCTTGATGTTGATAGGTTTATTTTTTGTCGCGCCGATCCAAAACGTCCACCGCTGGTATCGCATCCCTTTTTTGGGTTCGTTTCAGCCATCTGAATATGCTAAACTGATCGTTGTCATCACGCTGAGCTGGTTTTTAGAAAAGAAAATGAATGAGAAGAGACCAAGGTTCTCGACCATTCAGGCCATTGGGATTGTCATGATTCCTTTTCTTTTGATTTTAAAACAGCCCGATTTAGGGACTGCTTTGGTATTGTACCCGATCGCATTGGTAATGTTTTATTTTGGCGGAATAAAAAGAAAAGTCCTTGTTTCAATGGCAGTGATGGGAATATCAGGGGTGATTTTCGTCATATTGCTATTTTTAGGCATCATCTCGCATGAAGAACTCAGGCCTTACGCCACGAAAGTATTAAAAGAATATCAATATGAGCGATTGAATCCCAATACGTATCACCAAAAAGCGGCCCAGACGGCTTTAGCTTTAGGCGGCTTTTCAGGAAGCGGTTGGAGAAAAAGCGAATTTACAGGTCGGCAATGGTTGCCGGCCCCCTATACCGATTCTGTTTTTGCGGCGTTTGGAGAAGAGTTTGGATTGATAGGTGTTTTTTTACTGCTGCTCTTTTTTTTCGGTTTGATTTATTTTAGTTTTCAAGTCACTGCAGTAGCAAATGACCGCTTTGGGCGGCTTCTATCAGCTGGCATCACTGTCTATCTAGCGATGCATGTGATAGTGAACATGGGAATGATGTGCGGATTTCTTCCCATTACCGGTGTTCCATTGATTTTAGTGACCTATGGCGGATCGTCGGTTTTAGCGACGATGACTGCTTTGGGAATTTTACAAAGCATTTATAGCAGAAGGTATATGTTCTAATGTCTAATCATTCATTTATTCTTTCACCTAACTCCTGGCTTGGGGAAGGTAAAATTCAGTTGAGCATGGTCGAAGAAGAACTTGGTTTTTACACTCGCTGGAATGTGACGCTTCCGGATCCGTCAGGAAGAATAGAATGCGTGCAGGAAATACAAGTGAAGGGTCTTTCAGAAGTCATGATCAATGAATTCGCCTTCTACGATGTTACATCCAGCACCTTTTCTATCGAACTTGAAAATCAAGCTTTAGGAAAAGTCACCGGAGTTGGCATTATCAATGACAAGGTCATCGCGTGGGAATTTAGGATAAATGAACTGGGCTTTGAAGGCTTTGAGTTTTATGAGAAACAAAATGACAACAGCTATTTTATGCGAGCGGAATATGCGACATCTGATCAGTTCCGCACGATCATTCAAGGAAGAGTGTGGCTGCCAGCACAATTAAACGGATAAATATGAAAACAACGCTTTTCGCAATTTTTACTTTTACGATCGCCATCTGTTTTTTATGCGGGTGTTTTACAAGGGGATCCTTGATGACGAAACAACGCTTCGATGACATTACTATTGGAATGCCGATTGCTGAAGTCACTGCTAAAGTCGGCGATCCTTATGCAATCCGGTCCAAAGGAAATGGAGTAGAAGAATACGAATACATTGAAAGAACCGAAATGCGCGATGTCGTTTCAGAAAACCATTATTTCATTATTGTTTCCAATGGACAGGTGGTAGGAAAGATGATCAATCGTCAGAGACCTCCGGCATATGATTTGATCTATCAGGAAGATCCCAACTATACCAACTATTAGGATCTCTCGACTCTTTAAGAATTCTTTAAAATTTAATTGAAAAAAATTAAAAAATGTATATATTATTTTCTAACTTTATACTGCAGTTTATGTTCCGGGACGGCGTCTTGTCGAGGCAGAAAATATTCCTCCTAAAAACTCGCATGACGCCTATCCCTTTCAGAATTTTGCCCATGTGCTAGGCTCGGTATAGTCTCTTGGCATATAGAAGCGCGGCATTGTTGCGGGACTGATTGACTACTTTCCAGTTCATTTGCTTCAATGCTGGATCGTTGAAAATCTTTTGGATGAAAGAATCAGCCTGTTCATTTTTAAAAATACCGCCCCACAGATGCACTTCACAATTGGATAATTTAGATATGTTTGACATCTTGATCAAAAGCCGCTGTAGTTCTTTCGCAGAGTCTTCAATGATCGATGCGGCTGTCTCATCTTGTTCTAAAGCTTTCTCGAATACAACAGGAGCAACACTTGCGATTTTGGTTGGCGAGAATTCTCCAAGATTGATTTGCCGAATTAAACTTCTGACTTCAGAAACGCCGAATGCATTTTTGAGAGCAGAAGTCAAACGGGTTGGCTTTCCCCATCCGTATTCTTCTTCCATCGCTGCCTTGAACGCCTGGAGTCCTATGTGATAGCCGCTCCCTTCATCTCCCAGGATTTTGCCGAGTCCGCCAACACGAAATTGAACACCGTCTTTTTTCCCAAAACAGACAGAACCCGTTCCAGAGATGAGAATGATCCCATTGTTTTCGATGAGCTGCAGGGCCATGTCAGCGTCTGTAAACAGATGGATAGAGTCTCTTTTGAGACCAAATTCTTCGAAAAGACCTAAGACTAAAGATTTATTTTCAGAAGTGCTGACCCCTGCTATGCCAGCGACGAGCTGGCAATCAGAAACGATATCGTTCCATTCTTTTCGATCTTTGCCTATTTTTATTCCCTCGAAAAGTGTCTGCAAAACGGTTCTCACTCCTTCTTTTCCGACGTTGTTGATATTCGATCCCGAAGCTATGAGATGATCAGTCTGCACATTGTTTTTGAACAGAGGAAGCACATTTCCTTCTTGATCGACAACTTGAAGAATGGTCTTTGTGCCGCCGCCATCAATACAAAGAAGGTAGCTTGACACAGCATTGAGGGAGAAGCAAACGATAAGACTAAAGATGCAGAGAATTCTTTTCATAAAAACACCTTTTGTAATTCTTCTCGATGAGCATGCAAAAATTCTACTGCATTGTCAAAGTCCAATCCTTTTTGGATCATGGTAACGCCGATTTTCACAGGAGAAGGAGTGTAAATATTTTTTTGTTCGTATTCTTTTTTCTTTTCACGGATATGAAGGACCATCTGTTGCAAAGTATCATAGTGCACAGTCGCATCGGGTCGATATCGGCTGAAAATATCTTGGATCAAACGGACTGCTCTATCAATGAGCTTTTTATTGGATGCATTGACGTCGATCATTTGGTTGCCGTCAACTTTATTCATGAGGACCATCGATCCGTTTGAAATCATATTAAGCATTTGTTTTAAAAGAATCGTGGGGACAATTCCGAACCGGTCTTTTTTTATTCCTTCTAAGAAAACGGCAGCGTCGCATCCTGTTTTGATATTCTGAGCAATGGCTTTATCGGATATGCAGACCATAGCTGTTCTTGCCCCATTTTTTCTGGCTTGGTCCAAAGATGGCAGAAGATGTTTGTGTTTTTCTTTTGCAACGCCGATCACTAAATTTCCTTTGCCCGTGGACCTCATATTGAATGCATGTTCTGAAATCACGAATTGCTCTACGTCTTGAAGGTGTTCCGGATTGACTTTTCTTCCTATCAGGCTTTGCCAAGCTTTGAGATTGTCTTTTTCTTTTGCCATGCAAGCTTGAAATTCCGCTTTTTTCTTTCCTGCTTCTGCAAGAGTTCGAGGAGGGTTTGTTGAAAAAGTAGGAGATGTCTCAGTCGTATCGATCATCACTTCTCTAAGGGCATCTTTTCCGGCGACAAAAGTGACATAGCCTTGCGCTGTCTCATCTTTAAGTCTTCTGAAATTTGCTTGAGGATCAGAAAATGTTTCATACTCTAACTGGATGATTTGGCTGATTTCTTTAAAATGGTCTTTAATTTTTTGATTGCCGTCTTTCAAAGCCTGAATGAGTTCATCAGGACTCTCTTCAGATAAGAGGCATCCGAGACATAATTCGGCCAAACTCGCTGCCTGCAGACGGGTAGATCCTGTAATTGCCTGCGGACCGATATCGACCAGCACCGGAATGACTCCATGTGCGTCGAATAGAGATTGTGTATTTGCGGGAACTTGGGAGCTATTATAAAAGTAGCACACAGTTGCGCCTGCTTCTTTCGCTTCTTGCGCTGCACCAATATTAAACGAGGCGCTGCCGCTCGCTGAAATCAGAAACACAATATCATGAGGAGTTAAATGACAGCTTTTTAAAGCAGCTCTTCCATCTTTTTCAGAATCTTCAAAACCTTCTCTCGCCCTAATGAAAGCAGAATCTCCTCCTGCGATCACCCCAATCACTTTTCTCTTGGTACTTTTGGCAGCTAAATCGATAGAAACTCTTCCACTGGATCCTGATCCCACCAAAAAACAGCGTCCTCCTTCTGCGAATTTTTGTTTGACCAGTTTATGCAGCATTGGCAGATGGTTTTGAGCAAAAACGGTGAATCCATCCAATATCGCAAAATCTGCTTGATGGAGCAGTTCTAGTCCGCGCATGCAATCTTCGTGCATGACTTGGCTTAAATTCTTTGTCAAAGCATTGGTCTTTTCAGTTGTGAGGTACGCTAAGCTTAATGCATTTGTCTGATAATGAGTATCGGGAGGTGGTGCATGGTCCATTGTTGTTCCTTTTTTAAAAAAATGATACTTTTCTCTCAATCTCAGATAAAATTCAATCCAAAAAAACGACATCTTTTATGGTTTTTTTTGAGAAAAATCGGATATGTTAGTAGCGATTTTTTAAAGACGAATAGGATAAATAATGCCTTTAGAAGGTTTAACATATCTTGCGCCAAGGGATCCTTGGAAATTTGTACAACAACAAGTTGAAAAATGTCAAAACCGACCATCCATAGGCTGGATACCTAAAGCTCTTTTCATAAATCATATTTTTAAATCTTCATCTCCGCAAGAACTGTGCCGGAATGCGCTTGTGTGCAAAAATTGGAGAGTATTTACATTGGATGAATCCTTATGGAAAGACTTCAATCTAACAGAGATATTTCCATTATTGAAAATTATCGGTGAAACTGTTTGGAAAGAACATGTTAATTTAGAAGCTTTTGGACTTTCCTTTGAGGATGAACTGGTTCTTCACAGGCGTAAAGAGATTCTAAATTTAAACAGGTTATTCGCTTCTGTAAATCTGGAAGTTAAATCGATCACACGTTTGACAATGCCAAAAGGACTGGCATTCGATAACCTTGAAGAGCTTGCCGAATTTCCAAAACGGGGCAATCCGACTTGTATTAGAACCATTCGTCCTTCAGATAAGACGTCTGTACAGGAAACCTGCGTAGTATATGTAGCAAACTCTATTCTCAAAGGAACTAGAAATTTGTCTCAAGATG
The DNA here is from genome assembly GCA_035478995.1 of Rhabdochlamydiaceae bacterium. Classification (GTDB taxonomy): domain Bacteria; phylum Chlamydiota; class Chlamydiia; order Chlamydiales; family Rhabdochlamydiaceae; genus DATIJE01. The sequence goes on from DATIJE010000021.1 coordinate 9,937, forward strand.
CTCATGAATATATCGTTGAGAAAGTGGGATGTGAAATGCCAGACCCGTTAACCATGTCCACACTCATCATATTGACGTACATGAGTTCTCGAAAGGATTTTCCGACTTATCTCTACGGTACTGCGCCCTGGACTTTTACCCGTTGTAAACGAAATGTGATGGTTGGAGGCTTCAATTCGTATGGCCTCGCGGTCTTCTCTGCAGACGACTTTGCCGGTGTCGATTACGGTGTCACAGTTATGCAGAAAGCATAATAAATAAAAGCAGGCCTGGATAACGGCCTGCTTTTTAGTATCTATGTAAAACGGAAAACTTAAGATGCTTTGATTTTGATGTCTACACCGGCAGCTACTGGAAGGACTTTTAACTTGTCGATCGTATCTGGGGTAGGGTTGAGGATGTCTAGAAGACGGATGTGAGTGCGTATTTCGAACTGCTCGCGCGACTTGCGGTCGACGTGAGGAGAACGGAGCACTGTGTAGATCTCTCTTTTAGTAGGAAGAGGGATCGGTCCCGCGATCCTGGCTCCAGTGCGCTTAGCTGTTTCTACGATATCTGCTGTAGAACGGTCAAGCACGCGCTGGTCGTAGCCTTTCAGGCGGATTCTAATTTTTTGTCTGCTTTGCTTTGCCATGATCAATATTCCTTAAAAAAGAATCTTTATAATTTTATTTTTTCACAATCTCTTCTTGGATCTTCGTAGGCACTTTCTCGAAGTGGCTCGGCTCCATGATATAAGTTGCACGACCAGAGCTCAAAGAGCGGAGTTGAGTAGAATATCCAAACATCTCGCTCAAGGGAACTTCAGATTCGATTTCTACGTTTCCTTTCATAGTGGTCTGGTTCATGATCTTCCCGCGCCTGCGGTTGATGTCTCCAATCACGTCACCCATAAATTGTTCTGGGGTTGTGACGACAACTTTCATAATCGGTTCGAGAAGGACTGGTTTGCATTTGCGTGCGGCCTCTTTTACAGCCATCGAAGCGCAAATTTTAAACGCCATTTCACTCGAATCCACTTCGTGATAAGAACCATATGTGATCGCTACTTTGACATCGACAAGGCTGTAGCCTGCGAGAACACCGGTTGTAAGCCCTTCCTGAATTCCTTTGATACAAGGAGTGATGTATTCTTTTGGGATGACGCCGCCTACGATTTTGCTGACGACTTCATTTCCTTTGCCCACTTCATTCGGCTCGATCTCCAAACAGACATGCGCGTACTGGCCGCGTCCACCTGATTGTTTGACGTATTTTGTTTCAGTGGAGCCTGGGATTGTGATCGTCTCTTTATAAGAAACTTCCGGTTTGCCTACATTGGCTTCTACAGAAAACTCGCGGAACATCCTGTCTCTTAAAATCTCGAGGTGAAGTTCTCCCATTCCTGCAATAATGGTCTGTCCTGTCTCTTCGTTGGTCTGGACGCGGAATGTAGGATCTTCTTCAGAGAGGGAGCTCAATGCTAAAGAGAGCTTTTCCCGATCCGCTTTTGATTTTGGCTCGATGGCCATGGAGATGACAGGCTCAGGAAACTCCATTTTTTCTAGAAGAAGCGTATTGTCTTCTGTGCACAGAGTGTCTCCAGTGCTTGTATACTTAAGCCCGATACATGCTGCGATATCGCCTGTGAAGAATTCATCCCGGTCTTTTCGCTGGTTGGCATGCATTTCCAATAAGCGGGACACCCGTTCTTTTTTTTCTTTAGTCGTGTTGATGAGGTTGGTCCCTTTAGTCAGCGTTCCGGAATAAATGCGGACGAATGTCAGACGTCCTACATAAGGATCGGACATGATTTTGAACGCTAAGGCTGCGAGGGGACTATTATCATCAGGAACAAGCTCCATGGGTTCTCCATTGTCGGCATTGATCCCTTTAATGTTCCCGCGATCTAGGGGAGACGGCATCCAGCGGACAACTGCATCGAGAAGTGGTTGGATCCCTTTGTTTTTGAAAGCAGTTCCGCACAACACAGGATTGATTTTGTTTGCGACTACGCCTTTTCGGATCACGGCGTGGATTTCTTCTTGAGTCAAGGTTTCTGGGTTCTCCAGAACTTTCATCATGAATTGTTCATCACTTTCATCTACTGTAGCAAGCTCTTCAAGAAGATGGGAGCGCATTTCTTTACATTTGTCGAGCAAATCGGCAGGAATCTCAGCCTCGTCGTATTTTGCTCCCATGGTCTCATCTAAAAAGAGATAGGCCTTCATGGAAACGAGATCGACCATCCCTTTGAATTCAGCTTCGCTTCCTATCGGACATTGAACCGCGATTGCATTGGCCGCTAATTTTTCCTTCATGGAATCAATGCACATGAAATAATCGGCGCCGACTCGGTCCATTTTGTTGACGAACGCAATGCGTGGCACCTTATAGCGATCTGCTTGCCTCCAGACAGTTTCTGATTGAGGCTGAACGCCAGCTACAGCATCGAATACAGCAACCGCACCGTCAAGAACTCTAAGAGAGCGTTCTACTTCGACGGTAAAGTCGACGTGACCGGGGGTGTCGATGATATTGATCTTTTGATTCTTCCAATACACTGTCGTTGAAGCGGAAGTGATGGTGATCCCCCGTTCCCGCTCCTGCTCCATGAAGTCCATGGTAGCTGCGCCTTCATGTACTTCGCCGATCCGGTGGAGTCTTCCAGAATAGAATAGAATCCGTTCGGTGCACGTTGTTTTACCTGCATCGATGTGGGCCATGATGCCTATATTGCGCACATCTTTCAGGTTGTCTGTCTCAGGTCGTTTACTCATAATTTATTATTCCTTACTTACCATTTATAATGCGCAAACGCCCTGTTTGCCTCCGCCATGCGGTGCGTATCGTCTTTTTTCTTAATCGTAGTACCTTGGTTCTGATAACAGTCGGCCAGTTCATTAGCGAGGCCGTCTTCCATAGAACGCCCTGCTTTGTCTCGCGCATGCGAAATGATCCATCGCATTGCCATGGATGTACGCCGGTCTGCGGGAATTTCAATAGGGACTTGATAAGTAGCGCCGCCGATACGTCGGGATTTGACTTCAAGCGACGGTTTTGCGTTTTCCAATGCTTGTTCAAAGGCTGACAATGGATCTTCAGCTTTGACGCGTTTGGCGAACTTTTCTAAGGCATTATAAACAATTCTACGAGCTGTGGATTTTTTGCCGTCGAGCATGATCTTGTTAATGAATTTCGCCAGTACGTAACTCAAAAATACTGGATCCGGATCAATTTCACGCTTTACTGCGCGGCGTCTTCTTGACATGGTTTCCTCTCAAACAAATAACATTAATTTCAGTCTTTAAATTCACTTGGCGATGCAATTGCAAAGCCGGCTCGTGGTCTACACTGCTTTCGAGCAGAGGGAACCGCGGGCCAGGAAGCCTATATTATAGGCATCCTAATATTACTTAGGACGTTTCGCCCCATATTTGGACCTTGATTGTTTGCGGTCCTTAACGGCCGCACAGTCTAATGCTCCTCGAACGATGTGATAACGCACGCCGGGCAGGTCCTTTACACGACCGCCTCTGACGAGAACGATACTGTGTTCTTGAAGATTGTGGCCTTCTCCTCCAATATAAGCGATGACCTCTTGTCCATTTGACAAGCGCACCCATGCCACTTTTCTAAGGGCCGAGTTCGGCTTTTTTGGAGTTTTTGTCTTCACTTGGAGGCATACGCCTCTTTTTTGAGGACATTGTTGCAAAGCTGGAGACTTTTTGCGTCTTTTTTTTGGCCTTCGGCCAGTTGAAATCAGTTGGCTAATAGTAGGCATTGGCGCCTTTCTCCTTACAAATCAATTTATACATTCGGATAGAATACAGACATTCGGAGACTATAGCTTGTTTTGTTAATTATTGGCAAAAACTATTCTAACCAACCCAGGGCAATATAACCCAGGTTAATAAGATCGCTAGTGTAAAATGATTTTTTAATTTTATAATCAAGGATAACACATTGCGGCCTAAAAAGCAGGCTGTATGGGATTAAACGTAATGCGGGCTACTCGGTATATATTCAAATTCTTAATTGCCATTTTTTGCGCAGGCGCGCTGCCTGCCTTTTCTATCCCTCAGAAGCTGAAAATAGCAGATGTACGGCCGACTATGGAAGAGATGCTTGGCTTCCATGTCGAATACAAGGAATTCACCTCCGTCCTGGCTAAACGTTCATTTAAACTGTACATTGAACAATTCGATTCGGAAAAAATGTATTTGTTCCAAAACGAAGTGAAACCTTACCTGGAACTCAATCAGGGACGGGTTGAAAAGGCGATTGCGAGATTTCATGCTGATGATTTTTCTGATTACAAAGGATTGAATGATATTGTACGCAAGGCCATCACCCGTTCCCGCCAATGGAGACAGGAATTCGAAAGGGAGCTGATCCTGAATTCCCAGATGCCTGAAGTCCTTTCAGGGGAATCGCACTTGTATTACGCGAGCGGAGAAGATCAATTAAAACAGAGAGTCAGAAAACAACTGGTGCGCTTTCTGGCAAATGAAAGGCAGAACAGCGACAAGGCAAAATGGACCCCTGAGAGACGCCAAAAGATATTCGCCTTATTGGAAAAGCGGCTGGCACGTCTAGAAAATCCTTACATTTTGCAAGGTGAAATAGGGGAGCATTATCTAGCCCTGCATATTCTTAAAGCGATGGCAAAGAGTCTGGATGCGCACACTTCCTATTTTAGTCCTGAAGAAGCATTCGAAATGCGCGCAAGCCTGGAAAAACAATTCGAAGGA
>DATIJE010000022.1:0-16929 GCA_035478995.1 Rhabdochlamydiaceae bacterium
ATCCATTTCGTCATCAACGACTTTCCCTTTCGTCTCATTTGGAAGATTGTTTGCTTCTTCTTCAACAGTTTCAATGGTTATTTCTACAAGTAATTCTAAAGGGATTTGTTTTTCTTCAATGCCTTCTAGATCAGAAGCATAGCCCTCATCCTTTTCCAATAGCTCAATGGAATCAACAGTTTCAGAAATATCTGGATTAATATAAAACGGATTCGAGGAAATAATATTGGATAATTTTAATAAATAAACATCAGGGTTCGATTCATCAGAACGTGCTATTATCTCGCCAAAGAAGTGGACATTGTCGTCCTCCCATACTTGTTTGAAGATTTGATTTTTAGTAGCAAGGCCCAATTCGGAGGAAGACAAGTCTTTAAAAATAGAACCAATGGAGTTGTAAAATTGTTGTCGACGTTCTTTAGGACAGCAGGTAGCTTCATCTATCAAGCGGTGTATTTCTTTCAACATTTTTCCCACATCGATTTTTACATCTTCAGTTTCGATCGAATTTCCAATCTCCAACTTCTTATAAAGCGGTTGAGAAGTGATAATTCTATCTAATTCTGGCAAATGATCCACGAAATTGGTGGCGCTCCAAGTATCAAAAAAGTGAATGCATGGATGTCTTGCGGCTGTAATCCAAAGTTGTTCATAGATATCGTTTCGGACGTCGCGGCCTAACTGGCAATGCAGTAAGTCTTTATTGAGAATTTTGTCAATGGATGTATACTCAGTCTTTTCGATCAATAGATGCACTTCTCTTAACATTTCACCCACACTGAACTCTTGATGTCTTTGAATTGTATTTTGCAAATCCATCGACATTTTCAATTGAGAAGGAGTTGGTATAGGGTACGAAAGCGTAATGATTGAGAGATTCTTCTGTTTGAGTATATCTATATGCGAAAGGTTCGATCTGTCTTTCGACGTTGCGAAGAAAAGATATTTTTTAAATAGGGAATCCAATTCGTAGCTCATCTCGTTTGTCAAGTAGCTTCTTTCTAATGTTTCTCCTAAACCTTTGCAGTCTTTTTTCAAACAATTACAATGTAAGAGTATCGCCGCCTTAAAAGGGGTTACGAGCTTTTCCGCGATACATTGAACGTCTTTTTTGAAGTTGACAATCTCAGTATGAAAGCGTTCGTATTCCAATTTGGTCCGTGAAATTTTTTCTTCCGAACATGGATGGGAAGAAATTTCATACGCGGCTGTTTCATAATATTGTATTTGATGTCTAAAATTTATTAAGCGGTCGGTTATTTCAGATAATGAAAGCGTCATAGGTTCTCCAATGGTGAAGAGGTTGATTGTTTCTTTATTTCAACTTCGATGGCTTGTAAAAGGAGCTGAGGATCTTCGGCAGCATGTTTATCTCCCCATGCTTCTCCCCCTTTATTCGGATCTTGGGAAAGTTCATAAAATGTTCCATCTAGGGCCCATCTCATTTTTTCAGGAAGGCGGTAACGAGCTTTATTGATCAGAGCTGTACGCATCTCATTCGACATATTACCGAGACTCCCATGAGAAAGGATTCTCAGGATGAGAGGTTTCAAAGTTGACAGATCGAGTTCGGGAATAGAAAGTTCCGTCGGCACTTCTTTATTCTCAGTGGGAGCTTCTGTTTCATATTCGGGATCGGACAAATCGGATCCAATTATTTCTCCGTCAGAATCATTTGCTAAAGAACTTTCAGAATCAGAGGAATAACCCTCTTCTTCGCTCGAAGACTCGATAGCATCCACGATCTCAGCAATGCTTTCATTTTTAAACAGCGGGTGTGTGGAGATGATTTTATCTAATGCAGGCAAATGAAGAGGAAAGAAACTGCTTCCCCAAGAGAAAGAAGTGTTATAGTGTTGAGGACTTCCGGCTGCGACCCAAAGTTTTTCGTAGATATTTTTTCGGACGACAAGTCCTAATTCACTTCCGAGTAAATCCTTATTGAGAATGTTGCCAATCGAGTTAATACATTGTTGTCGATCATAATTAGAGGAATCGGATGTCTTTGCGATCAATGCCTTCACTTCTCTTAACATTTCACCTACACCGAACTCTAGATGTTGTTGAATTGTATTTTGCAAGTCCATTGACATTTGCAGTTGAGGAGGAGTTAGTATAGGGTAGGAAATCTGAACGATCGTGAGATGCTTCTCTCTAAGCTGATCCATATGGCAAAGGTTCGATCTGTCTTTTGATGTTCCGAAGAAAAGACATTTTTTAAATAGGGAATCCAATGTGTCGCTCATCTCGTTTGTCAAGTAGCTTCTTTCTAATGTTTCTCCTAAACGTTTCCAGTCTTCTTTCAAATAACTACATTGTGAGAGCATCGCCTCCTTAAAAGGGGTTATGAGCTTTTCCGCAATATGTTGAACGTCTTTTTCGAAGTTGACAATCTCGGTATGAAAGTGATCGTATTCCGATCGGGTCCGTCCAATTTTCTCATCGGAATAGGGAGCAGAAGAAATTTCGTTTGCTATTTGCTCAAAATGGCGTATTCGATTTTCATAACTCGTTAAGCGGCCGGTTATATCATTTAGTGCAAGTGTCATACGTGTTCTCCAGATGAATAAGTGTTAAATAGATATTAGTTTTTTATTTATTTCTGCATGGATGGCGTTCAAAAGAAGGATGGGATCATCGGCAGCATGTTTATCTCCCCAGTTTTCTCCGCCTTTTTGAGAATCCTTGGAAAGTTCATAAACTGTTCCATCTAGGGACCATCTGACTTTTTCAGGAAGACGATAACGAGCTTGATTGATCAAAGCTGTACGTTCTTCCTTCGACCAATCTGAGTTGTTGATAACCTTTAAAACTTGCGATGAGAGAGTCTGCAAATCCAATTCACCAATCAATTCAGGTTTTTTTTCTTCATCGAAGGCTTCTTTCCATGCTTGAGGGTCCTCTATTTCAGGATGATCCTCAATGCTCCCACCCTCTTCCTCACTTGAAGAATCGATGGCCTTTACAATCTCAAAAACATCTTTGTTCTTATACAGCGGATGCGAAGTGATAATTGCATCACATTTTTGCAACAGCGAAGGTGTGACTGTGACTTCGAGAGACTCCTCAGAATCTCCTTCTTCAATCTCAAATTGTTGGGAAATAAGGTATTGAACGTTGCGCCCCAGCTCGCAACAATCTAAGTCTTCATCCCAGATTTTTGCAATAGACTGGATTACCTGTGTTTGATCGTCTTCATGACAATGTAAAGCCTTCACGATCAATGTATGCAGCTCTCTTAACATTTTATTGATAGCGACCTCTTGATGTCTTTGAATGGTATTGTGAAATTTTATTGTTTCTTTCAGTTGAGTTGGAGTTAGCGCCTGCGACAAGACAATTTGAAGATTCCTCTCCTTAAGTTCATCTAAACATGAAAGGTCGGATCTGTCTTGTGAGTTGCAAATGATTTGATATTTAATAAATAAAGCATCTAATACGTGATTGTTCTCGCTTACCGCGTAGCTATGAGCTAATTTTTCTCCTGAATATTCAAAGTGTGTCATCAACGACTGGACTTGTGAGATCATCGCCGATTGAAAAGGTTCTATTAGAATTGTTGCTAAATCTTGAACTTCTGATTCAAACCATGTCATTAATTCATGATTATCGTGTTCGAATTCCAACTTGGTCTGAATAAGCATGTCTTCTGAACATTGAGCAGAGGAAATCTTATTTGCCATTTCATCAAAATAGTGTATCCGCTCTTCAAAATGGATTAAGCGGTCCGACAGTAAAAGTACCATAAAAATCTCCGTTTTATTAAGTTCTAGAGAGGCAATTCCAAAACTCGTGCGCCCCATAAAATCGCCCTTTTGTCGCCATTTTTCACTGCGTCTACTCGCCTACTTGTCCAAGTATTGTCTCGTCGGCGCAGCTCGGGACTGCATGCTGGCCCTGAAAACTGGCGACAAAATCATCGATTTTCTAGGACACAGTAGTTTTGCAACTACCTCTAGAGATTTTTTTTATTTAACTCGGCATCGATAGCTTCTAAAAGCAGGTTAGGATCTTTTGCAGCATTCTTGGATCCCCAGTTTTCTCCGCCTTTGTGAGGATCTTTGGAGAATTCATAAACCCTTCCATCCAGATCCCATCTGACTTGTTCAGGAAGTTGGTATCGGAGTTGATCGATAGCAGCTATGCATGCTTCTTTCGACAAATTTTGGTTATTGACGATCTCCCGAACTAACGTTGAAAAAGTGAGCAGATCCAGCTGAATAATTACAGGATTGAAATCCACAAGTTGTGCTTCTCCAACTGCGGAATTCCCTTCAAAACCAGGAGATGGTGCCCTTGGAGGAACTTCTACGATGCTTCCTCCCCATATCATATCCAATATGGGCAGATTGTCTTCAGTTTGTTCTTTCTGTGGGGTTTCAGACGCATGGCTTGGAATCCCATCGGATCCAACGTCCATCGATGTGCCCATTCCTCCATCACTGGTTTCTTGACCGCTTTCTGAAAGAAACTCTTCATCATCGGAGGAACTTTCGCTTAGAACTTCGGGTTCCATCACATCGGGCTTATAAAGAGGATGCGAAGATAGGATTTCGAATAGATGCGGAGATACGATTTCGAATAATAAATGATCAATCTCATCAAAGTTTTGAGCATCGACTCCAGTTTTGTCCTTTATTTTTTGAAAGATATCATTTGTGACGGCGCGGCCTAATTCAAAAGAACATAGGTCCGTAAAAATGTCATCGATGGAATCGTAAAATTGTTGTCGATGGTCTTCTGGATAGTTCATCGCTTTATTAATTAAGTGATGGACTTGTCTTAAACTTTCACCCACTTTTGAAATTTGATAACTTTCAATTTGATTGTGTAGATTGATCGCCGTCTCCAATTGAACGGGTGTCATTTTTGAGGAAACAATTTCTAGATTGCGTCTTTTAAGAGTGTCCATTTCAGCTGTCTTTTTTGACAGACCAAGGACAAGAAATTGTTCATATAAAGCATTCAATTTGGGGTGGATTTCATGAGCATTAAGGCTTCTGTCAAATTTTTCTGTTAAATCGTTATAACTTTTTATCAAACCATCAAACTGAGCAATTACAGCAATGCTAAAGGCTTCCATGCTTACATCTACGGTTTTTCTGATTTCACGTAGATTTTGCGTCTCGGTGTAAACTTGTTCATATTCAAATTTGGCCACCTCAATTTGGCTATCGGAATAGGCTCCTTTAGCAATTTGTGGTACCATTTCCTCGAAATGGTGGAGTCGGTTTTCAAATTGCGAGAGTCGAGAGGTCAGTTCTAGTATTTGTTGTATCATTTTTGGTCTCCGTTATCATTTGGTTCAGGATTAGTTTGTATAGGTGTCTTTTCCGTAACATGGCCAGAAAACTGCGGTTGAGAGGAAATAATTTTAGACAATCTTGCTAAATCATCGAAGGCATGGGCATAGCCCCAGGACCATGCGTTAGTTTCTGGTCTTCCTGCTTCGATCCACACTTGTTCGAAAATATTTTTTCGGACATCGAGGCCCAATTTGAAGCACAAATCATCGAGTGTCGATTTAATAGGTTGTACGAGGTGGTTTCGATGCTCCTCAGGGCACTGGATCGCTTGTTTGATCAATCGATCTATTTTTTGTAGGCTATTACTCAGCTCAGAACGTTGATAATCTTCAATTGTATTGTGAAGGCAGATTGTTTGTTTCAACTGGGCCGCCGTCAATGCAGGAGACAATGAGGTAGAAGTGATGATCTGTAGGTTTCGCTCCTGAAGTTTGTCCATTTGGTCCAATCTCTCCTTGTCTTTCGACAATAAGAGAGCATGATATTGCTTAAATAGTGCATCTATTTTGTAATTGATCAATGAAGCATCGCTGCTCCTTTGCAATTTTTCACGCAAATTCGCACAGTTCGTCTTCAGAGAAGAGAATTGTAAAACTAATGCATTCTTAAAAGTCTCTACATTAGTTGCAGATGTATTTTTAAGATCTAGTTCAAAATTTTCAACTTGATCGATAAACTTTTCATATTCACATTTGGTCGTCGCAATTTTTTCAACCGAATAAGGATCAGATGTCAATTTGTGCGCCTTTTCTTCAAATTGTATGATCTGGTTTTCAAAATGTGCCAAACGTCCGACTAAAGGAATTAAGAGCTGAGTCATACGATCCTCTGGATAGCTTTCATTTGTTTACTGAGAGTTAATTCGACCGTCAAAACGCACTGGAAGATCATCGTCTGATGATGAGTCTAATCGTGTATCGAGGCCACTTAATGTATTTAAAAGATCATCCGCATCAAATGGGTTTTCCTCATCTCCTTCGATCGGTGTTTGAACTGGGGGTGATATAAAATCTTCGAAAGAATTACAGTCCTCTTTCGAAGAAATAGATCGTTCATTTTGGATTCTATCCTCTGGAAACAATTGCTCCTTTCTTAAAACAGCCGATAATCTATCCAGATCATCAAGTGCATGATTCCTCCCCCAATCCGAGTCGCCTTCCGGCTCGCCTGCCTCGATCCATATATTTTCAAAAATATGATGCTGTATAGCACGGCCGATCTGACAGATTGGCAAATCCTGAAGAAGAATTTTTTTCAAAGAATCCATGCATTTCGTTTCGGAATCTCCATTAGGAATAGGGGATTTGATCAGATCATCTATTTTACCTAACATCGCTTCAACGTGAAGACTTTCTTGTTCTTCGATGAGCTCATCGATTTCCAATATCGATTTCAAATGGACCGGTGTTAATTTTGGAGACTCGAGGATATCAATATTTTTGCTTTTGAGTCGTTCGAGCTCCTCTATTCCGTAGCCATAAGGTCCTTTAATTATTTCTAAATTCTTAAAAATTTGATCCAATTTGGCGGTTGTCTCACAAATCACTACAGCTTCTTCAATTTTTGCTTTAAGGTTTTCGTGAGCGGTTTTAAGAGAGTCGAATTGGGAAAGAATCCCATTTTTCATTTTCCCGGAAGCGCATTTTTCTACGAGATAGGTATCTTCTTCAAGGGATGCGATATTCCGGCTGCACTCTTGATATCGATCATTTACTTCCTTGTTGAGAGGATCGACATCGCCAACTTGATGACCGGTAATATAATTTATTTTTTCATCTAAAGAGCGCAAGCTTACGTCAAAATTAATGAGGCGTTCTACGAAAGTCGATATGTAGCTCATTTTTTTCTCCATTAAGAATTTGTAAATTTATTTTAAAAAGAGAGTCAAGCTAGCAAAGTGATTCATTTTTTTAAATCGGAATCTTGTAAAGAATACTGGGGAATTGCAAAATTGGATGAAAAATTGGGTCATTATGCCAGAAAAGAAAATTGCTTTGACAGGAGATCGGCCCACAGGTCCTTTGCATTTGGGCCATTATGTCGGATCTTTGAAAAACCGTTTAGAATTCCAGGAATCTTGCCGTCAATTTATCATGATTGCCGATGTCCAAGCTTTGACCGATCATGCGCATGAGCCTGAAAAAATCAGAGAAAATGTACTGCAAGTCGCTTTAGATTATTTGGCCATCGGGCTCGATCCTTCCAAATCGGTCATCTTCATTCAATCCCTTCTTCCTCAATTGCCGGAACTCACTCTGTACTATTTAAATTTAGTCACTTGGAATCGGTTGAAGCACAATCCTACGGTAAAGCAGGAGATCGTGCAAAAAGGATATGGAGAAAGTGTACCAGCCGGATTTATGATCTATCCGGTCAGCCAGGCGGCGGACATCACTGCATTTCGCGCAGAAGTGGTCCCTGTCGGTGAAGACCAGATCCCGATGGTCGAGCAAACGAATGAGATCGTCAGGCACTTCAATCGGATTTATAAGACAGAAGTGTTGGTAGAGGCAAAGGCGATCGTTCCTAAAATCGCCCGTTTACCAGGCATCGACGGGAAAGCAAAGATGAGCAAAAGTTTAAACAATTGTATTTTTCTTGGAGACAGCGCGGATGTCGTAGCTAAAAAGGTAAAAGGGATGTATACCGATCCGGGGCATTTAAGAGTAGAGGACCCGGGAAAAGTAGAAGGCAATCCGGTGTTCAGCTATCTGGATGCTTTCGATCCGGAAAAAGAACAGCTTGCGGAACTGAAAGCGCATTATCAGCGAGGGGGGTTAGGCGATTCTGTAGTCAAGAAGAGGTTGCTAGAGGTGTTGCAAGCCTTTTTAGAACCGATTCGAATAAAACGTCAAGAATTCGCGCAACATCCAGATGAAGTGATGAACATGCTGCGAAAAGGGACAAAACAAGCCAATGAAGCTGCTGCTGAGACTCTAAGGCTTGTCCGCGAAGCGATGCATTTGGATTACTAGTGTTTCTTTTGTTTGTCTTCCTGTTCTTCTTCGATCTCTTCATTGATATCCTGTTCCTTTTCTTCTTCCGGGGCATTTTTGCTTTCGAGATATTCCCTAAAAAGAACATAGATGCCGCCGATCGTGAAGAAGACCGGGATAAGGATTTGCCAGGAGATATCGAATTGGACTGTGATGAACACTCCGCCGAACACGAGAATGGAGACAGCCGCATCATAATGGCGGCCTAATAAGAACTGCCGCAGAGCTAGTGGGATTCCAACTACGAGCATGATTCCCGGCCACCAGGCATCTAAAAAGCTGATAATGGCAAGCCCGATCAAGAATAACGCGAGACAGATTGCTTTTACCCGTTTTTGGGAAGCTACAGGCGTTGCCATTGAAAAACCACTCCCTTTTAATTTTTAGAGTATTCTTGTGCTTGCTTTTCAAGCAATAGATTCCACTTTACTCATGCTCATGCAGATAAGAATTGAGATACTTAGCCGTATAAGACGAAGAGTGAAGAGCAATTTCTTCAGGAGTGCCCGTCGCGATCAACTGGCCCCCATATTGGCCCGCATCGGGACCGAGATCGATAATATAGTCAGCATTGGCAATCACATCCAGATTGTGTTCGATGATGATCAAAGTATTGCCATTGTCGACAAGAGCATGGAAAATCTTGAGGAGTTTTAGAATATCTTCACTATGAAGGCCAATCGTTGGTTCATCAAAGAGATAAAGCGTTTTTCCAGTAGAGCGTTTTGCAAGTTCACGGCTAAGGCGCAATCTTTGCGCTTCCCCTCCGGAAAGAGAGGCAATTTCTTGTCCCAGGGTAAGATAACCTAGCCCTACCGACAATAGAGTGTCCAGGATCCGTGTAGGTTTAGGCAGGGCGCTTAAAAATAGGCGCGCCTCCTGAACCGTCATATTCAGAATGTGGCCTAAGTGTTTACCGTTGTAAAGAACTTGAAGGCTCAACGGATTTAAACGAAAACCATGGCAGCTCTCGCAGACGACTTTTACAGGAGGTAAAAATTGCATTTGTATGTGTCGTGTCCCGAGTCCAAAACAATCTTTGCACATCCCTTTTCGATGATTGAAACTAAAATGTTTTGGCTGCAGGCCACGAGCCTTTGCCAAAGGCAGTTCACTGAAAAAATAACGTAGGGGAGTCAGGAGATCGACGTAAGTGCTGACATCAGCCCGGATCGTATAACCAATCGGATTTTGATCGATGACGAGGAGTTTGTCAAAGTGGTCCAAACCTCTAATTTCAGCATTGCCGACCGTGACAACTTTTTTGTCTTCTTTTGATCTTGGAGTTAAAACTTTTTCTGCGGCAGGCCTTAAAAGATCATCAACCAAACTGGATTTGCCCGAACCGGAAACTCCTGTCACACAGATGAAATTGTTGACAGGAAAATCGACGTCGATGTTTTTCAAGTTGTGCAGAGAAGCATGTTGCACTTGCAATGTACCGATAGAGGGACGCCTTTTGTGTGGAATAGGAATGGTTTTTCTCCCGCTTAAAAACGCTCCTGTCAGAGAATGGGGATTTTTTTTAATCTCTTTCAATGTGCCTCTGGCTGTGATCCGGCCTCCCTGTTTTCCCGCTTCGGGGCCAAAGTCTATCATGTAATCCGCGATGTCTATCGTCAGAGGATCGTGTTCGACCAATAAAAGAGTGTTCCCCAGGCTGCAGAGGTGCTTTAATGCTCGATTTAGAAGAACGTTATTATGTGGATGAAGGCCTATCGTCGGCTCGTCCAATACATACAAGCAGCCCGTCAGTCCGCTGCCTAGCTGCCGGCTGAGCCGGATCCGTTGCGTTTCACCGTTGCTGAGGGTCGGAGCGCTTCTGTCCAAAGATAAATAATTCAGGCCGATCGCATTCAAAAAATCCAGACGGGATTTCAACTGGATCATGGTATCTTCCAAAAATTTTCTCTCCTCTTTTTTGATGTCGAGAGATCCGATAAACCGATGCGCCTCCTCGATGCTCAGCGCGCACACATCCGGCAAAGACAAGCCTTTGATCCTGACATTGCGGGCGAGGGGATTTAAGCGCGTTCCATTGCATGACAGGCAAAGATTTTGATCTAAAAGAGGGAGCAAAGATTGCTTGACTTCCATCGTCGAAGATTTAGCTGCTTTTGCTAAAACTGCATTGATCCCGTTCCAACGAAATTGAAGTCCTTTTTTTGTGATCCATCCATTTTCTTTTGACCCGTTTAAAAGGATTTGCAATGCATCGGAAGGGAGTTCATTTAGCGGAGTTCGCGGATCGATAGTTTCTTTGTGTAAAAAAGCCTCATAAAATTCGAGAGCTTCATCAGATGCGTATTCTTCCCATAGCATGTACGCCAGCCCAAGAGGGGTCAAACGCATGATTTCTTTATGCCGGCTTAAATCGGCCCCGTACTGAAAACCCAGTCCTTGGCAGTCCAGGCACATCCCTTGTTCGGTATTGAACGAAAAAGTATGAGGTGTGATCGGAGGGTAGGACTTTCCTGTGCTTTCAACAGCAAAAGCGAGATTGAAAAATAGATCTTTTCCGTTATGGTCGGCGACAAGGGTCCCTTTAGAAAAAGAAGTCGCTTGGTCGATGGCCTCGAACAAACGTTGGCGTGCATTTTTATTGACTACGATTCTGTCGATGACGAGCATGATCTCGTTTTTCCGCTCTCTTTCAAATGGAATTTCCTCATCGAGCTCGTAATACGTTTTATTCAACCTGACGCGTAAAAAACCGAGTTTTTGCAAACGTTCGACAAGATCGGAAAATGGTTCCTGTTTTTTTAGGGAAAGCGGCGCGAGAATCTGAAGGCGTGTGTGTTCTGGAAGACGCAAAAGGTTGTCTAAAACGTATTCTTTGCTGATCGTTTTTATTTGTTCTCCTGTCTCCGGACAAAAGGGTGTGCCTAAATAGGCGAACAAAATGCGCAAGAAATCATAGGTCTCGGTCATAGTCCCGATGGTACTGCGGGGATTTCCTGCATGGTTTTTCTGTTCGATCGCAATAGACGCGGACAACCCTTCGATGCTCTCGACTTTCGGCTTTGGCATTTGTTTGACGAATTGGCGGGAATAAGAAGAGAGAGATTCGATATATCTGCGCTGCCCTTCTGCATAAACAGTCTCGAAAGCAAAGGAACTTTTACCGGACCCGGAAGGCCCTGTGCATAAAGTGATTTTTCCACGCGGGATTTCAGCATCGACCATTTTTAAATTGTTCTGAGCGGCGCCTTGAACAGTGATGTATTGGACTTGAGATACTGGGATCTTTGCTTTTTTCAAGGAGCGTTTTTTTTCTGATGGCTGTAAGACGGCTCGCAAGGCAGCTCCTGTTGGAGTATCGAGCTCGGCCAATTTTTCCGGCCTTCCTTCTGCGACGAGCCTTCCTCCTTCATCGCCGCCTTCGGGGCCAAGATCGAGGATCCAATCCGCTGTTTTTACGAGGTCCATATTGTGTTCGATGACCAACACTGTGTTGCCTTTGTCGACTAAATTCTGCAAAACATGATTTAATTTATCGATATCGTGGAAGTGCAGTCCTGTCGTCGGTTCGTCCAAAATGTACAAAGTTTTGCCGGTTTCAGGCCTGGAAAGTTCTTTGGCGAGTTTGATGCGCTGCGCCTCTCCTCCGGAAAGAGTCGGGGAAGGCTGGCCGATTTTAAGATAGTCCAGCCCCACTCGTAGCAACAGTTCTGTTTTTTTCTTAACATGGGGAATTGGATCGAAGAACTCATGTGCCTCGCTGACTGTCATTTCTAAAATGTCATGGATATTTTTTCCACGATAAAGGACTGCAAGAGTCGTATCCTCAAAACGTTTTCCATGGCACTCCTGACACAAGACCCATTCGTCTTCCATAAAATCCATGTCGATCTTGATCATTCCCATTCCGCCGCAGTGGGGACAGGAACCTTCTTTGACATTGAAACTGAATCGTCCTGGCTTGAAGCCATGGGCCATGCTTTCGGGCAATTGGCTGAAGAGATCTCTGATATCGTCCAATAATTTAATATAAGTGGCCGGATTAGATCTCGGAGTGCGCCCAATGGGCGTCTGATCGATTGCGATCACTTTATCGATTTTGTCCAATCCCTTGATTCTTCGATGAGCACCGACTTTGAGTTTGGAGGCGTGCAGATGATTTGAAAAGGCAGGATATAAGGTATCGATGACCAATGACGATTTGCCGGATCCGGAGACGCCGGTGACGGCGATCAATACGTTCAAGGGAAATGCGACATCGATGTTCTTTAAATTGTGATGGGACGCTTTTTCGATGAGGATCCGATCCTTGGAAACGGGACGCCTTTTTTTGGGGATGGAGATCTGCAATTTACCCGACAGATAAGCACCCGTGATCGACTCTTTGGAGTGAACGATGTCATTTACCGAGCCTTCCGCGACAATCCGGCCTCCATTTTGTCCGGCCAAAGGACCGACGTCTACAATATGGTCTGCCTCACGGATCGTCTCTTCATCATGCTCCACAACGATGATCGTATTTCCTTTGTCTCTCAAACTTTTGAGTGTGTCTAAAAGTTTCAGGTTATCGCGCGGATGAAGTCCGATAGAAGGTTCATCCAAAATGTAAGTCGCGCCTACAAGCCCTGAACCGATTTGCGAGGCCAGTCTGACCCTCTGAGATTCTCCCCCGGAAAGAGTAGGAGCTGTTCGATCGAGCGTCAAGTAATGAAGACCGACATTCATTAAAAAGTGGAGCCTGCGTTGGATTTCTTTCAATAATTCTGCTGCGATTAAAGAATCTTGTTGCGACAACTTCAAATTCAAAAAGAAGTCGAGACAGGTTTGGATTGACATGCCGGTGAGTTGAGAAATCCTTTTTTTCCCCAATAAGGTAGCGGCAGGGTAAGGCTTGATCCTCTCTCCTTTGCAAGCAGGGCAGACCACCTCTTGCATCAAGGTTTGCATCTTGGTCCGATAGGCTTCGCTTTTGGCTTCCTGATATCTAGTTCTGGCTTCGTGCAACACGCCGCGCCATTGCACATAATCATTCCATTTCATTTTTTTGGTCGGATGCACGAATTTCATTTGGAGCCATTTATCTCCAACTCCGTAGAGAAAAATATGTTTTGCATTCTCAGATAGCTTTTTCCAAGGAGTGTGTACGTTGAATCCATATAGGCGCGCTAAATTGTCATAGATATTGCCGTAGCGGACGGTTTGATAGGAACTTGCCACTGAGCAGCAATCTTCAGAGATGCTCAATTCGGGATCGATGATAAGGTCCAGGTTGAACTCTTGAAGCATCCCCAAACCCTGGCATGTCGGGCACATGCCTGCAGGGTGATTAAAAGAAAAGTCTTGAGGTTCGAGAGGGCTGTACGAAAGTTGTGATCGTGCAGAAAAAGCGTGTTCTGAATAGAGCTTTTCTTCTTGCGTCTCCAGATTCAGAATACTCATGACACCATTGCCTAGCTGCAGCGCTTGTGTGACAGCTTCTGAGATCCTTCCATGGTTTTCTTCAGAGACCGTCAACCTGTCGATGACCAGGTCGATGTCATGCGCCACGCTCCCATCGACTGAAATATCCTCGTTCAAATCGATGATCTTACCATCAAGCCTGACTCGCGTGAACCCTTTACGGAGAAGGTCTGCGAAATCCTCTTTGAATTCCCCTTTTTTTCCTTTGGCGAAAGGAGCGAACAAAATGATTTTGGATGCATCGGGCATGGAGAGGATACGTTGGATGATCTGCTTTGCGCTTTGAGGAGAAACAGGCTCTCCGCTCACTGGACAATGCGCAGTCCCTACACGGGCGTAAAGGACGCGCATGTAATCGTAAATTCCGGTGATCGTTCCCACGGTCGATCGGGGATTGCGTCCGGCAGTTTTTTGTTCGATTGCGATCGTCGGGGAAATTCCGGAGATGAATTCGGCGTCGGGCTTCGGCATCTCTCCAAGATGGCGCCTTGCAAAAGTAGATAGCGATTCGATATAGCGGCGCTGTCCTTCGACGTAGATCGTATCGAAGGCCAAAGAGGATTTTCCCGAGCCAGAAACTCCGGTAAAAACAATCAATTGGTTATGTCGTAAAGTCAGGTCCACATTTTTGAGATTGTGGACTTTGACTTTTTTTAAAATAATTTCTTCATGATCCATAGTATAGTGGTATTATACACAGTTGAGAAGAAAGCCGAAAGGGGGTAATATTCTTTTTTTTGCGTCGTTTTCATGGTGGGCGTGATGGTGACAAGGACTAAAATTATCTGTACGATAGGCCCTGCGGTTGCGAGCCTGGAAAAGATGGTGCAGCTTATCGAAGCGGGGATGAATGTGGCCCGCATCAATTTCAGCCATGGAACTCATGAAGAGCATCTGATCACCATCCAAAATCTTAAAAAAGCCAGAGAGATGTGCAAGGTCCCCCTTGCAATCATGCTCGACACCAAAGGTCCTGAGATCAGGGTGGGAGAGATCAAAAATGGCTCGATGACCCTAGAGTCAAAGCAAAAGCTCTTGTTGGTCAAAGAACCGATTGTAAGCGGCGAGAAAAAACTCCACATCACTCCTTCCATCGCATTGGACAGCCTGGAACCAGGCATGAACGTGCTATTCGATGACGGTTATATCATTTCTCAGGTTTTGAATATCACATCGGAAGGGGTGCAGATCGAAATACAAAACGGAGGCATTCTCAAAAGCCATAAAGGGGTCAATATTCCTGGAGTGAATATCGACCTGCCTGCCATGACACAGCAAGATGTGGAAGATATCAAATTCGGATGCCAGCAAGATGTCGACCTGATCGCTGCCTCGTTCATCCGTTCAGCAGATCATGTGATCGAAATCAAACAATTGCTGGTCGAACAAGGCAAATCCGACATTCAAGTTATCGCTAAAATTGAAAACAGCAGGGGAGTGCACAATTTCGACAGCATCGTCCAGGTCGCTGATGGGATCATGGTCGCACGTGGAGACTTGGGGGTTGAACTTCCTCTAAAACAAGTGCCCAGCCTTCAGAAAATGATGATCCGGAAATGCTACCAGTTCTGCAAACCGGTCGTCACCGCGACGCAGATGCTCGAATCGATGATCAAAAATCCCCGTCCGACCCGTGCAGAAGTTTCCGATGTCGCCAATGCCATTTACGACAGCACGTCTGCCGTCATGCTGTCCGGAGAGACGGCGATAGGACAATATCCTATCGAAACGGTCCAAATGATGAAGAGCATCGTCGAAGAATCAGAGAAAGACTTTAACTATCGTGAGTTCTTTTCTCATGAATCCCGCAATGATTACAATGATGTCTCTTCTTCTGTCGCCCTGGCCACAGTAAAGACGGCGTATAGCGCAAATGCCAAATCGATCTTTGCTTTTACAAACAGCGGATTTACCGCTAGGCTCATTTCCCGTTTTCGCCCTGAAATGCCGCTGATCGCCCTCACCCCTAATCTCAAAACTTACCATCAGCTCGCGTTCAATTGGGGCATTATTCCTGTCGATCCTGTCCATTCAAAAAATGTCCAGGAAGCGTTTCGCACAGTCAGTTTTTTTGCTTTGAAAAAAGGATTAGTCCGGTATGGAGACTTGGTCGTCGTCACTGCAGGATCTCCTTTTGGCGTCAGTGGGACGACAAACATGATGATCGTCGAAAGTATTGGAGACGTCCTTGTGCGAGGCCATCCTGGAACAGGAAAACGGATCCATGGTAAAATCGCAATCGTCCTTTCTCCGGATGAACACAAACATGGAGTCGTCAACAATCGGATCGTCGTCATTTCCCGTTGCGATGATTCCTATCTATCTATTCTAAAGCATGCGCTGGGAATCGTGCTGCAAAATCATCCTGAAGATATAGAATCTGAAAGGCATGCCATTTTAGTTGCAAAGACTCTCGATATTCCTATTTTGGTCCGCGCAGACGGGGCTTTAAGCCTTCTTCAAGAAGGGCAGCTCGTAACATTAGACCCCCAAAAAGGGATCGTCTACAAAGGTTCGATTGCAAATGAAGAAGAAATGAACCCGTTTATCTGTCCACCGAAGGAATAAATGTTTAGGGATTGCGAATGAGTGCATTGAGCATTGTTAGAAATATTTACGTTAAGATGTCCGATGCGAGTTTTGAAAGAGAATTTGTTCATCTTGAGAAACGGATAAAAAAAGATAAGATTATTTTTACGGAATTGTTTCATTCTCTGGAACGTTTAAAAAAGAAGGTGGACAAACCGTCTAAACACGCTCTGGAAAAAAGCGGCATGATCAATCATCTGGTTTATGATTTAGTTGAAAAATTGAACACTCTTGTTGAAGAAGGTCCAACTCAGGCGTATTTGATTAGAGAGGCCCAATCGATTGCATATGGCGGGGCGTCTTCTTTAACTCAACAGATGATTGCTTTGATTGGGAATTTTTTAACACCCGCCGATGCCGCCAGAACTGAAATGATCAATCCACAATTTCGCAACGGACTTTTATTAAATACACGATTGCAAAAAGACCTATTTTTTGAAAGAAGTCAATATCTCATTAAATCATTCGAATTAGGTCTTCATGATAATTATGAAATTATTGTCGATGACGTTTGTGATAAAATCTATTTAATAATGGATTCTATGGTTTTAAAAAGAATTATAGAATCTAATCCTGCATTAATTGATCAGTTTGATTTCATTGTTATCAATCAAACC
>DATIJE010000023.1:0-2482 GCA_035478995.1 Rhabdochlamydiaceae bacterium
TCTGCGCTGTGCAGAATCGAAAAGCCGTTGAAACCCGCCCTGAGCAATCGCAGGCATGCACGAGCTGCGGCATGTGCTGCTACGGCTGCCGGGCATCGAGCGTATATAAGTTCTCCACCCGATTGTTGCCCAAAATAGAAAACCGTCCAAACTACAAGATCCTCTATCATTTGAAGGTCATTCAACTGGTCAGAGACACAAACGACAACTCGATTAAAGAAGTGGTATGCATCGATACCAAGACCAAGCAGCAGCAGGTGCTCCGAAGCAAAATATTCATCTTGTCAGCAGGCGCTTTAGAAACACCTCGCATCCTATTCAACTCCAAAGACGATCTCTATACACAAGGACTTGCCAACAGCTCGGGCCTTTTGGGGACGTATCTTCAAGAAAATGTCAAAGTCCTTGTCGCTGCGAGTTTGATGAAGTTGTTCGGAAATAAAGAACCTTACGATCTTGGCTACGGAGATAATTTATTGATCCCTCGCTTCCTATACGAAAATGAAGAATTTCACGGAGGATTTCAGGGACAATTTTTGCACAACATTTTAAAACGCCCTCATTATTTGAGATCGATGGGTTTTCTTCCACCTTTTATCAAAAAGCAGATCGCCAGATCTCTTTTTTATACTTATGCCGCGATTGCATTCCAAGGCGCTCCTTCGGTGGAAAAGAAAAACCGAGTGCTGCCTAGCGAAGAAAAAGACGATTACGGCATTCCAAAAGTCGATGTCTTTTACGAGTGGTCGGAAAATGACATAAAAATGCAAAAAAAAATGGCAGAAATTGGCAAGTTGATTTTTCGCAAGGCATCGGGTTGTTTTAATAAAACCTTCGTAGACGAGATTCCCGGCAATTCCATCCATTACGCGGGCACATGCCGCATGGCAGCGAATGAAAATCATGGCATTGTCAATGAAAACCTGCAGTCTTTCGACCACAAAAATCTCTACATCTGCGACGGCAGCGTCTTTCCTACATTGTCAGAAAAAAATCTCACCCTGACGATCATGGCCTTGGCCCACCGACTTGCCCAGCACTTAAACCTTGTTTGAAATGTCTTTCAGATCGATAGAATAATGCCATCTGGGATCAACATATTTTACCCGCGACATTCCTAGTCTTTCCAATATCCTACTGGAATAAGGATTATCAGTTCGTGCAGTTGCGACGATCCTTTCTAAAGGCTTGCCATCCAGAATATATCCTTCTTCAACCGTTGCAGGAGCATATTCTACAACTGCGGTTGCTGCTTCTGTTGTATATTTATTGTTCCAATGATGTTTCTTAATTAGATACGCAAGTGCTGCTTCTCCAGGCGCACTGTGTCCTAACGTGATATGGCCAACAAACTCATCGGTGTTCTTTTTAAAAATAGCGAACCCACTATAAGGATCTTGATTAAGCCAACGCTTTGCCCAGACATTGTCTATCCGTTCTTGGATTTGTTCTTTAGTCATCGTCTCCCCGGTACCAAATTTCTGCATCACATCTTTATCCCCGAACAAAGGGGCATAAGAGTTGTAATCTTTTTCCGAAGATTCGACGGATCGAATATGCAATCGATCCGTATCGATAGTTACAGATAGTTTTTCATCATCCAAGATAAAATTGATTTCAGAAGTATTTCGATAGGTATGCGTGCTGGAAACGCCAGTTGCTAAAGCGCTCATCTTGCCCTCCAAAAAAAAGAAAGAGGGTAATCAAAATGACTTAATTTTCACAAACTTCTTTTCAAAATTTGGCCCCTTTTGAAAGAAGAAAATCAGTGAGATTTTTATTTGCTTGCGTAACAGCAATTTGAAAAGGAGTGAATCCACTTCGATCTTTAGAATTTATTTCTGCTCCAGCACTTACCAAAAGTTTCACAATTTCATCCAACCCTGCTTTTGTAGCTAATTGGAGAGAGCGATGGCCGTTTGGAGTTTCATCATTTGGATTCTCGCTATTTCTAAGCAATGCATTTACTAGAGATGGTCCTTTATCGCTTTTTATCAGTGTTTGATAAAAAGAGTTTCTAAGCAATTCACTGAGTTTTGGATCGCATGCGCCAAATTTTTTCATTAAATTAACTAACGGCGTATAATTGCCTCTATCTGCATTCTTAAGCGCATAAATATAATCTTTGCGTATCATACCTTCTTGGTTCAGATAATTGGGCCATATTGGATAGGAGCATCTAAATGAAAGAAGAAATCGATCCGCAATGAAACGAGAAAAGCGGCCATTTCCATTTTCAAAAGGATGGATAAAGACTAATCTATGATGAATTCTTGCTGCCATTTCTATGAAGGTGAGCTCAACTGGATGTTGCAGCCAGGACAATACTTCGTGGCAGAACTCCGCTAGCTGTACTGGGATCAAGCTTGGTTTAATGCCTATTGAAGTGATTGACTTTCTGTAGCTGCCCGCCCATTCCCAAACAGCGCCAAACATAGTTCGGTGAATCTCTTTTAATTCTCCAGTTTCAAACCAATGTTTT
>DATIJE010000024.1:0-11989 GCA_035478995.1 Rhabdochlamydiaceae bacterium
CTGGCTGCCCTTCGTGGATGTTTGCATGGCGTTTATCCATCCGCTGAGTAATTTGGCATCGACAGTTTGAGCATTGGGCTGCTGCTGTAAAAAGAAATTCGCTGTAAAAATGATACTGTCTATCTGTGTCGGAGCAGGCGGCGTACCCGGCGGGACTCCTGCCTGGGCGATAAAATACAAGTTTTGTGCTTCGTGCGTCGTCAGACCCGGATATTGCAAATAGACATCTTTATTTGCCGTAAATTTCTGCTGGATCCAGCTTTGAAGCTGAGTAAGAGGAGCATTAGAGGGGAGGGTTTTTAAGAAAGAAACGAGATCGGATGCTAAATGGTAAGCTGCCGCATTTTTGTTCCCGCTTTCTGTATTCAGCCAAAACTCAGCATATTTAAGAGCTTCTGCAATCGTGGTCGGAGCGGCGCCGAATTGCAAAGCCGCTGGTCCGCCTGTGATGGCGGGAACGTTCTCTGGCCCGTTTGCCCCAGGTCCTCCAGCGCGGCCGGTCCGGCCTGCTGCACCAGTACCTTGCGAGGGGCCCTGGTTCATCGCCATTTGTATTTGTTCAAATAGGATCTGCTTGGACTGGACGTCGCCGGTCCCTAAAAAAAGCTGGATCAGGCTCAAGACGAATTGGGCATTGAAAGAAGGTCCGGCAGCCCCAGTAGCTCCTGGGCCTGCTTGTCCTTTTAAGAATTGGTCCAGCCATTGCTGGATCGCATTGTTCATGTTGTTAACGGATGGGCCTGATGGCGGCTGAGCTCCCATTCCTTCCTTTGGTGCTGCCTGAGGCCTTGCTTTTGCTGTTTCTTTGAACAGTTCAAATGGGGATGCCGCTTTCGCAAATGGAGAAACTGTAGATGCGATTTTCTCGACATCGAACTGCTCGGCTAATTGCCCATGCAGATCTTGGATAAATCGATCGATATGCGCAGGCGGAACGCGCGCTGATGGGAATTTGTCTGCCAATTGGCTCTGAATATCTTGCAATCCTCGATCGATAGTCTCATGGATTTTTTGGGTTCCATTCTTAACGATCGATTGCTGATTCTCAGGATGGTCTTTGAGTTCTCCTTGAATATCTTTGGAGATGCTTTCTAGCAATTTATTTAATTCTTTGATCTGGTCGTCCATCGCTTGTTTGAACGCTTCTAGATTGGCCGCGAGTAGATCTGGCCGAGAAGGGGGCAATCCTCTCATTTCCGGCGGGATCGATGAAAAATCGGAAGGATTGCTTGTCATGATGTTCCAAAAAATAGATTTATAGATTCCATAAAGGCTTTCCCACCTCACACACTCGCTTAAACGAGCTAAAAAAAGCCTTTATGAACAAATTTATTTCTTTCTTTTTCTTCTCATTCCCATAAGACGTCTCCAGCCCGCTGCTGTGAGCATCTTTTGCAAACCTGTTTTTCTTGGCCGAGCTTCTTGCATTTTCATCCGTCTACGTGTAGAAGTTGTGCTTCTTCGTCTAACGGTTGTTCTAGATCTTCTGGTAGTTCGACGTGCCATCATAAGAACCTCCTTTTTATTTACAGAGTCCCCCTAAACTTGAGTATAAATATAATTTGAAGCTTTGTCAATACAAATTTTGACAAATTAGAGTCAAAATCATTAAAAGATTTCTTTTAAAAATAGTATGATATGCAATTAGGTCAAAGAGACATGTCGGATGGTGCGTCCGAATGGCGCACCTCCCGCGACCACCTTGCGCCCCACCTCGCTTCGCCAAATCACGTGCTCTGAGACGGGGTGTGTAGAACACGACCCCGCACGCGCTTTCGCGCTCTCATGCGCTGTGATTTTGCTTTGCGATCTGAGTCGATCGGCTGCTCCTGCGCTCGTTTTCCGCCGGACTTCGTCTCTTGCGGTCTCTTCTCGCGTCATCTCGCAGATCATCTTTTTAAAAATAAACCTTAGATAAACCGAAATTGCATTTAGCAACACAAATGCCTTTTAGTTAGAGACTTTCAGTTTGGTCCTGCGAGACGACGCGAGAGGTCCCCGTCCGATAAAGGCGAAAGCCCGGACGGGAGTGAGCGCACGAGCAGCCGATCGACTCAGATCGCAAAGCAAAATTGCACCCGCAGAAGAGCGCAAGGCGCGTGCGGTGGTTGTGTTATACACACCCCGTCTTCGAGGATGCGATTTGGCGAAGTGAGGTGAGGCGCAAGGTGGTCGCGGGAGGTGCGCCATTCGGACGCACCATCCGACATGTCTCTTTTGACCTATTGCATATCATACTATTTTTAAAATAATTCTTTAGACCCGTAGTCATGTCTGATTGCTTGATTTTCTATCGTCATTGCAGTACCTTTAGAAGCTGGAAAAAATGGAGAAGCCATGGTCGAGATCGATATTTTTTACGAGGGAAACCTCTCTACTAGATGCGTCCATAAACAAAGCGGACAAGAGATCACTACGGATGCTCCAAAGGACAATCAGGGCAGGGGAGTGCTATTTTCTCCGACAGATCTTGTAGCTGCGGCGTTGGGGTCTTGCATCTTGACGATCATGGGCATTCTCGCTGCTCGCATGAAGATCGATCTTATCGGTACAAAGCTCACCATCACCAAGGAGATGCAGCAGGCGCCTGCCAGACGGATCGGAAAATTAACAGTCGTACTTACAAGTCCTCACCGCTTCGATCCTGAAACTACAAAACGTCTTGAGTCGGCCGCGGAAAGTTGTCCGGTGCACCATAGTTTGCATCCCGATATCGTCCAAGAGTTCATTTACAATTGGGGGCAGCCTTGAAGTTTCAAAGCATGCCCGCTTTTGAGAAGCATCTAAACGAGGCTTTTCCTGATCATCTGTCCCACGCTTATATGGTGACCAGCCCTTCTGATTTCGAGCGCAAGAGAATGATCGAAATGATCGGATCGACATTGCGCCGTAAAGATCAGATGGAGGAATCTGTTTTAGACGCCTCGTCGTGTTCGATAGAATCCATTCTTGACCACCTCAATTCTTATTCATTGTTCGGAGGCCATTCGCTCGTTGTCGTGGACCGGATCGACAAATTGAAAAAATCAGCCTGCGAAGCTTTGGCCCGATACTTGGCCTCTCCATCAGGGACAACATATTTAATTTTGGGAGGATCTACTCTAAAAGGACTGACCGATCTATATCAAAAAGGAAAAAAAGAATTGGTCATTCTGGACCTGTCCGAGGAAAAACCTTGGGAACGGAAAGCTCGTTTGCGGCAATGGCTCGTAAAGGAAGCATCCAGCGCAAAGAAGACGCTTGCTCCTGCTTTGATCGATTATTTGATGGAGAAGATCGAGCCCGATATGCAAAACCTCCATCAAGAACTCGAGAAGCTGATTGTGTTTACAGGAGAAAAACGGATCATCGAACTGCAAGACGCATTGAGGATTTGTTCTCCTGGCCAATCGTCATCTTCATGGCGCATTGCAGATAGCCTGGTATGGGAAGAGAAAGGCAATAGCTATGAATCCATTCAGGATTTGTCCTTTCTTTTGCCGCTTATCGGAGCCATTCGTTATCAACTTCACTTGGGCCATCAGATCAGTTTTTTCATTCGTCACGGCGAGACAGTTCAAGAAGTCGCTTCCCATTTTCCAAATTTAAAAAGGCCCAGTCTTGAAAAATATACTGCGCTTGTAAGTCAAAGGGGAGAACCGTTTTTTAAAAAGGGACTGATCCTTTTGTTTGAATTGGAGCTTTCCTTGAAAAACGGCATGCTCGACCCCTCTTTCGCTTGGGACTTATTTAAAGCGAAGATGGATGGTCTTAAATCGCGTGGGGGACAACATGTCTAAAGGCGTGTTGCTATTGCTCCCGAATGTTTTAGGCGAAGAGTCACCGTTGCTTTTGCCTACAGCTGTCGAACATGCTGTCCAGAACATGGACGGCCTGATTTCAGAAAGTGAAAAAGGGGGAAGGCATTTTTTACGCCGCTTCTCTTTTCCAGCGCCGAAAACATTTAGAGATATTCCGATCCGTCTTCTGAATGAGCATACAATAGAGAAGGAAATGACACTTCTTTTAGAGCCTCTTTTGAAAGGGCAGAAATGGGGCTTGATATCTGATTGCGGCCTGCCTTGCATTGCCGATCCTGGAGCAAAATTGGTTTGCGAGGCGCGAAAACATGGATTAGGGATCGAAGCATTCCCCGGAGCCTCATCAATTGTTCTGGCTTTGATGTTATCAGGTCTTTGCGCCCAATCTTTTGCATTTCACGGCTATCTTGAAAGAGAACCTGAAAAATGCATTGCGCAGATTAAAAAATTGCAGAAGCGCGCCTTCGAAGAAAAAACCACACAGGTATTTATCGAAACTCCTTACCGCAATCAAAAGCTCTTGGAGATACTCCTCAATCATCTTGGCAATCCTACACAACTTTGCGTTGCCTGGGACCTCATGATGCCGTCCCAAGAGGTGTTATGTCATCCGATAGCCGATTGGAAAAAAAAGGAGCTCCCCGCACTGAACAAAAAACCAGCCGTTTTCTTGATTTCTAGATAATCGCTGAAGCCACGGAATCATAGAAAAGAAGTCCCTTTCGAGAAAGTTTGACGCTGCGGACGTTGTATTCTAGAAGCCCTTGTTCATGCAACTTTATCAGATCTTCTTTCATTTCTGGCGTCAAAGCACCGTTCTGTTCTTCAAATGCGCGCAAATCTACTCCTTCTATAAGGCGTAAATGGATCGCCAACAGTTCTTTCAGATTTGCGGGCCATGTCAGCTCTTCTTCAAAATCAACAGGGGAGAGGCCTTGGTCCAGAGCTTGGGAGTATTTGCCAAGATGGCAGATATTTCGGAATCGCTTTTTTTCCCAATAGCTGAAAGCCGATGGCCCCAGGCCTAAAAAAGGCCTGCCTGTCCAATATCCAACATTGTGGCGGGAATGGGCGTCGTCTTTCGCAAAAGCAGAAATTTCATATCGACGCAGTCCTGAAGCTTCTAAAGAAGAAACGGCCATTTCCAACATTTCCAAACTCGTTTCAGGAGAAGGGAGAAGGGGGATTAGGCTTTCTTTCCTTTTGAAAAAAGCAGTATGAGGTTCGATCGTGAGATTGTATAGAGAAAGGTGGGTAATCCGGAGCTTTGAAACCTGGTCCAATGTCTTTTGCCAACTTGAAATGGATTGGCCTGGAAGATCATACATTAAATCGATAGAGATGTTTCGAATATCTGCAGAACAGCAATGTTCAATTGCCGAGATTGCGGTTTTTGCCCCATGCCTTCTTTCAAGAGTGTTCAACGTGGAATCATCCAAAGATTGCACGCCGATACTGACCCGATTAATGCCGGCTTTTAAAAATTCTTTCATTAATTGCACCGACACATTCTCGGGATTTGCTTCAAGCGTGATTTCGCAATCAGGAGCACAAGCGATGCCGCATGAATGGATCCAGTCCAGAATTGAGCCGATTTGTTCTGGGCTCAGTAGTGTAGGTGTGCCCCCGCCAAAATAGATGGAGACAATCTCTTTTCCCTTCAACTTGGAAAGATGGCTTGACCATTCTAATTCAATAGAATGCAAAAGCTGTCGTTTCAGGTTAGATTTGTCGGGCAAGACATAGAAATGGCAGTACGGACATTTTTTTGTGCAAAAGGGGATATGAAAATAGAGGCTGACTGAATTCTTACCACTCACTAGCGTCCGGATCTTCCAATACTCCTCTGCGCCAACGATTTTTATCGCTGAATGGGTCTTCTTCCTCTTCTTCTTCGACAACGACACTTTCCTCATCGCCTTCTTCCACTTCTTCTCCAGTTGTCGTTTCGAGGTCGAAAGATTCCGTTTCCATGTCTAGGCCGGCATCCGTCATACTTTCTTCCGCGATGTCCATGTCCGGGATGCTATGGGGTTCTTGGAATGCTTGGCGTGTGGGGCGCTTTGGGGCAGAATATTCTTCAAGCTCGCCGCTTTCTTTCAGGAAGCGAAGACGTTCTTTTTCTTCGGAGATCTTTTCTTGAAGATTGCTCATTTCTTCTCTATGCTTTTCCATGTCCTTTTTAGGCACAAGTCCAAGTTTGAGCCATTGTTCTAGATCTTGAAGCTCGCTTTCGAGCTTTTTAAGTCTTTCGCTTTTCATATTCATGTGCTTGACATCCGCCCCCTTGGGATTAAGTTTTTAGATGTGTATTTACTCCAGAGCCTTTTTTATTTCAATCATCTTAGTAATTTTTTTATTTTTGGCTGAACCTTGATACACGACATAATTTATATAAAAAACCAAAATAGTATTAAGCAAATTAAAGATAATATTCAAGAGAAAATTCCAAAAAACCTGAATCTATATATAGATTATTTTAAATAATTCTTCTTCCAAGAGTCTTTACGTGTTATAATAAAATAAAAAAAGCTTGATATGGAAACAATGATTAGATTTGGTTAGAATTGAGCCATAATGGACCCAATTGGATCATGAGTACATCAAACTTTTCTTACGCCAATTTATCTAACCTCTCTTTGATAGAGAGCCTGTATGAGGACTATCTCAAAGATCCTCAAAGCGTGGACATTTCGTGGCGTAGCTTTTTTGAAGGAATGGATTTCGCCGCTTCCGTCCTTAAGAAACTTCCATCAGGAGTGCAGGGCACCGACGACATCCGCATCTATAGTTTAATTCAGGCTTATCGCAATTTTGGACATTTGCTGGCTCATATCAATCCGCTCGATCAAGAACCTCCTAAAGACATTCCCGAACTCTCTCTTGAGAGATTGGGATTTAAATCCAATGAAATGGACAAGCCTTTTCCCACATGGGGAATTTTAAAAGAACAGCGCGCTCCTTTAAAAGCGATCATCGAAAGGCTCAAGAACATCTATTGTAAAAAGATCGGTTCTGAATTCATGGGGTTGTGCAATGTAGAGCTCCAATCCTGGATTCAGGAACAATTAGAGAGCAATGAGCACACATTGGGACAAGAGCAAAAATTATCGATCTTCGATCAGCTCAATAAAGCTGAGCTTTTCGAATCTTATTTGCACATGAAATATGTAGGCCAGACCCGCTTTTCTCTAGAAGGGTGCGAGACGCTCATTCCAATGCTGTTCACGATCCTCGATGATGGATCGAAGCAGGGAGTAGATGAAGTCTTTCTCGGAATGGCGCACAGAGGGCGCTTGAACGTGCTCGTCAATATTCTTAATAAGCCTTTGGCGGGCGTCTTCGGCGAATTCGAGGGATATTATTCTCCTGGACAGATGGAAAGCACGGGCGATGTCAAATACCATATGGGACTTACAGGTACATTCACTGCGCTTTCAGGACACAAAGTCGCAGTGACGATCACGCCTAATCCAAGCCATCTCGAATCTGTCAACCCTGTAGTCGAAGGACAGACCCGTGCCAAGCAGGAAAAGAGAAAGAATAAAGAAGAGAGAAAGCAGGTCCTCCCTATTTTGATTCACGGGGATGCAGCAATGGCAGGTCAAGGAGTAGTCTACGAGACCATGCAGCTATGCCGGCTGAATGGATATACGACCCTTGGTACCATTCATGTGGCCATCAATAACCAGGTGGGATTCACCACTTGGGCAAAAGATGGCCGTTCTACAAGATATTGCACGGATATCGCTAGAACATTCGGCGCACCCGTTTTTCATGTGAATGTGGAAGATCCTGAAGCCTGTTTTTTTGCCGCGAAGCTCGCAATCGAGATCAGGCAGCGTTTCAATACGGATGTTTTCATCGATTTGAATGGATACCGCCGATACGGACATAATGAAGGGGATGAACCAAACTTTACTCAGCCTCTCGAATATAAAACCATCCATGCTAAAAAGGGGATCCGGGAGCAATATCGGGACCGTTTGGTCCAAGAAGGGGTCATCGATGCGCAAAAAGCAGAATCGATGGAAGAGCAATTCAAGCAGACTCTTCGATCCGAATTCGACGCCGCAAAAAATCTAGTAAAACAACCCCAGCCTCCTGTAAATACGGAATCCGCCCCTAAAGAAGATCTTTTAAAACCTTTTCAAACCGCAGTCCCAGCAGATACTCTCATTAAAATCACTGAGCAATTTTGCAAAATACCGGAAGGTTTTTCTTTGCATCCTAAAGTGCAAAAATTATTCCAGGACCGCAAAAATATGGTGTCTGGAGATCCCTCCGCGTTCAAAATCGATTGGGGGATGGGTGAATTTCTAGCGTACGGGTCTTTATTGTCCCAAAACGTGCATGTCCGTTTGACGGGACAAGATGCACGAAGGGGAACTTTCAGCCATCGGCACGCGGCCTGGATCGATCAGAACAATGCAAAGAGATATTTCCCATTAGCACATGTAAGCGATGCACAAGGTCTGTTCGATGTGTTCAATTCCCCTTTATCTGAATTTGCCTGCATGGGATTTGAGTTTGGGTATACTTTGTCTTATCCAGAGGCTTTGGTGATCTGGGAAGCTCAGTATGGAGATTTCGTAAATGGAGCGCAGATCATTATCGACCAATACCTCACAGGCTGCGAGCAAAAATGGAATGTCTCGAGCGCACTTACGCTGATGCTCCCTCATGCTTATGAAGGACAGGGACCGGAGCATTCTTCGGCCAGATTGGAAAGATTTTTACAACAGTGCGGGCAGGACAATATCCAGGTCGCCAATTGCACCACTCCAGCGCAGCTGTTTCATTTGCTGCGGCGGCAAGCCCTTCGCCCATCAAAAAAACCGCTGGTCCTGTTGACTCCAAAAAGCCTCTTGCGCCACTCTGCCTGCGTCAGCAGCCTGAACGAGTTTTCATCAGGCTCATTCCAGGAGATTTTAGACGACCCTGCAAATCCGCAAAAGCCCAAAGCCATTTTCTTTTGCTCTGGCAAAGTGTATTATGACCTGGTCGCGGAGAGAGACAAAAGAAATTACAAACAAGCCGCTTTTATAAGAATTGAACAATTCTATCCTTTTAATGTGGCCCGCTTGAAAGAAATTTTACAGAAATACCCAGGCTTTCAAGAGTGCATTTGGATACAAGAAGAACACAAAAATATGGGTGGCTGGGAGTATATCCGTCCTATTTTTGACGAAGTGCTTGAAGGCAGAATGCAGGTCAGGTATATAGGCAGAGATAGGAGCGCGGCGGCATCCGTCGGAACCAGCGCGCTGCATAAAAAAGAATATCAGCAAATGATGGACGAAGCTTTTAAACAAGGCCTTTAGAATGAAAGTAGACATTACGATTCCTTCCTTAGGAGAGTCAGTGACAGAAGCTGTGATCGGCAATGTATTGAAACCAAGCGGAAGCTATGTCAAAGCCGATGAAGAGATCCTCGAATTAGAAACAGAAAAGGTCAATCAGGTCCTTTATGCTCCAAACGCCGGTCAGCTCAATTTAACTGTAAAGCAGGGAGATACTGTAAAAATAGGACAAGTGATCGGCTCTGTTGAAACAGATGCAAAGGCGCCAGCAGCAGCTCCGGGCGCACCTCCAAGCCAGCCTCAGCCTCCTCCACCTAAACCTAAAGAAGCACCATCACCTCCTCCTCCAAAAAAAGAAGAAGGGCCATCTGCTCGAAAAATGGCCGCTGAGTTCGTAGCTGAAATCAAAGAAGGCCCGAAACCCTCTGCTCCACCTCCACCCTCGGAAATTCCTCGGCCTGTCTCTGTACCTGAAGGGAAGTTCACACGAAAAAGAATGAGCAGCTTGCGAAAAGTGATCGCTCAAAGGCTAGTGGAAGCAAAAAATACGACCGCCATGCTCACGACATTCAATGAAATAGACATGTCAAAAGTGATGGAGATCAGAGCGAAAGAAAAAGACAACTTTCAGAAGACTTACGGCGTGAAGCTGGGTTTCATGTCGTTTTTTGTCAAAGCAGTTGTTGCAGCTCTGAAGGCTTATCCTCAGGTCAATGCCTTTATCGACGGCGAGGATATGGTGTTGCTCCATACATATGACATCGGCATCGCGGTCTCGACGGAAAAAGGGCTCATGGTGCCTGTTCTCCGGGGATGCGAAGAATTGTCTTTTGGCGGCGTAGAGAAAGCGATCGATGGGTACGCTAAGAAAGCGAGGAGCGGCACAGTATCACTGGATGATTTGAAAGGTGGAAGTTTTACGATCACGAATGGCGGAACATTTGGTTCCTTGCTTTCCACTCCTATTCTAAATCCTCCTCAAAGCGCGATCCTCGGCATGCATAGCATTGTAAAGAGGCCCGTAGTGGTCAATGATGAAATTGTGATCCGTCCCATGATGTACGTCGCTTTGAGTTACGACCACCGGATCATCGACGGAAGAGAAGCAGTCCTCTTTTTAGTCCACATCAAACAAAGCCTGGAAGACCCGGCGCGGCTGTTATTAGATCTTTAAAAAAACAGGAAGTATGGAAGACCAATACGATCTTATTATCATCGGATCAGGACCGGGAGGCTATGTCGCCTCGATCCGGGCCGGTCAGCTCGGTTTGAAAACGGCTTGTGTGGAAAAGACCCGAGAACTTGGGGGAACATGTCTCAATGTTGGGTGCATCCCATCTAAATCCCTATTGCACGCTTCAGAATTTTATTGGAGGCTTTGCAAAGTTGGAAAAGAAGAAGGAATCGAGGCTGAAAAGCTCAACTGCAATTTTGCACAGATGATGAAGCGCAAAGAAAAAACAGTAGGCAACTTTAATCAAGGAGTTGCTGCATTGTTTAAAAAGAACAAAGTAGACCGGTACACAGGGACGGCAAAACTGCTCTCTCCCAATTCCATTGAAATCGATGAAGGAACATCAAAAAAAACCATACAAGGACGCAATCTTCTTCTGGCCACAGGTTCGGAACCGATCCCATTGCCTTTTTTGCCTTTCGACGAGAAAAAAGTCGTCTCTTCTACAGGTGCCTTGTCATTGAAAGAGATCCCCAAAAAAATGATCGTCATCGGCGCAGGCGTCATTGGCGTAGAGCTTGGCTCGGTCTACAAACGATTAGGGAGCGAAGTGGTCTTTGTCGAATTTTTAGATCGGATTTGTCCTGTGCTGGACGCCGCTCTCTCTAAAAGTCTGCAAGAGGAATTGACAAAGCAGGGGATGACATTTCATTTAACTTCAAAAGTCATTTCCGGAGGCATTTCAAAAGACCAGGTTATCTTGAAAGTAGAAATGCCGGACAAGTCTACTTCTGAAATGTCTGCCGATGTGGTCTTAGTATCGATAGGGCGGAGGCCTTATACAGCCGGACTTGGATTGGAAACTGCAGGCGTTAAGGTCGACCAAAAAGGATTTGTTTTGATAGACGGCGCCTTTCGCACTTCGGTTCCCAGCATTTATGCAATTGGAGATATCGTCAACGGCCCGATGCTTGCGCATAAGGCTTCCGAAGAAGGGATAGCCGCCGTTGAAATCATTGCTGGCCATAAACCGGTAATCGACTACATGGCCATCCCAAGTGTCGTTTACACCTATCCTGAAGCAGCCGGCGTTGGCCTGACAGAAGCAGAAGCGAAAACTTTTGGACTGGAGATCAAGACAGGCATGTTCCCTTTTAAGATCAATTCCCGTGCACAATGCACAGGAGAAGAGGAAGGATTCGTGAAAATCATCGCCGAAGCAAAAACAGATCAGATCGTGGGGATACACATCATCGGTCCGCATGCTTCCGAACTGATAGCCCAAGGCGCACTTGCCATCCACAAAAAAGTGACAGCCTTAGAACTCGCCAACCTGCCTTTTGCCCATCCTACGCTTGCAGAAGCGATCAAAGAAGCAGCCCTGAGCGTACACAAACGCCCCATTCACCGCTAATTAGTAGCTTTGGGATTTTCCGCAGCCGCAGGAACCTTTGACATTTGGGTTCGAGATTTTAAAGCCTGATCCGTTCAATCCATCTACGTAATCGATTTCGGAGCCGAGCAGTCGGTCTGCCATTTGTTCGTTGACGTGGATTTCAAGCCCTTGAGAGACAAACACACGGTCGTCAGGCTTGGCTTTTTCAGAATAGTCTAGTACATACTCAAAACCACTGCATCCTGCAGCCTTGTCGCCAAACCGCAGTCCATAGTTCGCTTTTCCATCGTCGACAAGGATCTGTCGGTATTTATCG
>DATIJE010000025.1:0-5858 GCA_035478995.1 Rhabdochlamydiaceae bacterium
GGAAGTATTCTCTCATCAATTTGAAAGTGACTTGGCACAGAAATATCGGTTCATTGCATTGGACCTTCCAGGTCATGGAAATAGCGATAAAGCACATACACCTCAAGATACTTATAACATCGAAGGATATGCTGATGTAGTCATGGAAGTGATCAAAAAAATGGAGTTAGTGAACCCCGTTGTTGTCGGTTGGTCTTTGGGTGGGCATGTCGGCATCAATCTACTCCAAAAATCTCAAAAGTTGGCCGGATTGCTTATTACAGGTGCTCCTCCAATTGATTTTTCCGGAGACGGATTTAAAGAAGGATTTCTCCCGGTTCCCGGATTCGAGAGATTATATAGCAAAATTGAATTCTCTAAAGAAGATGCAGTTGAAATAATACATCGGATTGGAGGTTTTGATACGGAAAAAGCCCCATTTATCGTCGAAGCAGCACTGAAAACGGATGGTTATGCCCGCCATTATCTAGCTCAGTCATTGAAAACTGGTATTGGAGGAAATCAGAAAGAAATCGTTGAAACAAATAATACTCCACTTTGTGTGGTACAAGGTAAAAATGAAAAGGGGATCAATAACAAATATATCATCGAGAAAATAAATTATAAAAATCTATTCGATCATGTGTATGTAGTTGAAGGTGCGGGACATGCGGTTTTTTGGGAAAAACCAGAAGCATTCAATCAGATTCTCTCCACGTTTCTTTCAAAAGTTTTTGCTAATTGACTTAAATCTCTTATTTTAAGCGGTCTAGATTTGACCATTTTAATGGATATGTTAAAATAGTCGCGACTAAAATAACATATATGTTAAATTGGTCGTATGAAAAGAGTGTACGAAATTCTCCTTGAAAAGCACCTTGCCCAGTATCGGCAAATGGCGTTCATCTCCGGTCCTCGTCAAGTTGGAAAAACGACGACTAGCCTCGAAGCTTCTTCTGAAAATCCGCTTCATTACTATTTCAACTGGGACAACGAAGATCATAGAGAGTTGATCATTGAGGGGCCTCAAGCAATAGCTCGTGCAACAAAACTCGATCAATTGCAAAAACAGATCCCCGTTCTTGTATTCGACGAAATTCATAAATATCGTAATTGGAAAAGATTTCTGAAGGGGTTTTTCGATACTTATGAAAAACAATGCCGCATTCTTGTTACAGGAAGTTCTCGTTTGGATGTCTACAAACGGGGTGGCGATAGTCTCATGGGACGTTATTTTCTCTACCGGCTTCATCCTCTTTCTATAAGAGAGATCGCGGATCCAAGTTTGCCTGATAAAGACATACAACAGCCTCGCAAAATCAAGCCTGAAGATTATCAAGCTCTTCTCACTTATGGGGGATTTCCGGAGCCATATCTTAAACGAAGTAAATCTTTTTTCAATCATTGGAAGCGGCTTCGTATTGAGCAACTATTCCGGGAAGATATTCGGGATTTGAGCCGTATTCAGGAAATTGGTCAAATCCAACTTTTAGCAGAGATTTTGCAGGAAGAGGCATCTCATGCGCTCAATCATTCAATGTTGGCATCAAAAGTCAAAGTCTCATCTCCTACACTTCAGCGATGGATTGAACTTTTGAAAAATTTTTATTTCTGTTTCACGATACAGCCTTGGTCAAAAAATCTTAGCCGTTCTCTTGTCAAGGAGCCAAAGATTTATCTCTGGAACTGGGCTACTATTGAAGATACAGGCGCTCGTCTAGAGAATTTAGTGGCTTCACATCTTTATAAAGCAGTTCAATTCTGGACAGACTGTGGTTTTGGTGATTATGGACTTTATTATCTTCGTGATAAAGAAAAACGGGAAGTGGATTTTCTAGTCACAAAAAATCGGAAACCTTGGTTTCTCGTCGAGGCAAAAACAAATGGCACAAACAATGGTATTTCCCGGTGGCTTTATTATTTTCAGGAAAAGCTAAAGGCTCCTCACGCTTTTCAAATTGGGTTCGATCTTCCTTATATTGATAAAGACTGTTTTGAAATTAAAACCCCAATCATTGTTCCTGCGACAACATTTTTATCACAGCTTATTTAACGGAAATGATCTTGCCTTGTGTAAGATTCTGAATGAATGCAGAATCGATGCTGAAAACCGCATGCGGGGTTCCGGCAGCGGCCCATAGTTCTTTGTATTTAAGAAGATCTTCATCGATGTAAGTCTCAATTTTCTGCTTGTGTCCAATGGGTGGAATGCCGCCGATGGCAAAGCCGGTAGTTTCTCGAGTGAAATCGGCATCTGCCTTGACAATTTCTTCGCCGGCATGACTGGAAATGGTTTTCTCATTCACACGATTGATCCCGCTTGTTAAAACAAGAATTGCTTTGTTGGTGTGTTTTGTTCGGAATATGAGAGACTTGACAATTTGCGCGACTTGGCACCCGATCGCTTTAGCCGCATCTTCAGCAGTGCGTGTGCTTGCGGGCAATTCAACGACTTTCGCCTCGAGTCCTTTTTCTGAAAGTGCGTCTTGCACGCTTTGTGCGCTTTTGCTTAACATTTTGAACTCCTATTGATGTGATAAATATCTGGAGGGGGGTTCAGGATTTCATAGATCATTTCATCTGAGAGGTTTTTAAAAGGAGGATTAACAAGCTGTGTATGTTCTTTTCTCGATGCACCGGTTAGAGGAAATGGTTTGTTTTGAAGTGATATGTATGAACGAATGATGGTTGATAATCTTGATAAGTCATCAAGGGCATGATTTTTTCCCCACTCATCATCACGTTGAGGAGTGCCTGCTTCGGACAGGATTTGATCGAAAATATTCTGTTGAATGCTTTGTCCCATCTTGCAAGAAGGCAATTTGTTAAAAAGCAAATTTCTAATGAATTCAAGGCACTCATTTTTTTTTCTGTCAGATTTTGAATTCCTCATCTTACTAATCAACATGTCTATCTTAATTAATAGTTTGTTGATCGATTCACTTTGAGTGCTTTCAATAGAATGTAGAAGAGTACATGCTTTATTAAATTGAGGGGAAGTTAATGCAGGTGAAATAACTTCGAGACCGCGATCTGCAAGTTTATCTATTCTATTTAAATCTATTACAGATTGCATCAATTCTTTCTGAAATTGTTCGAACAATTCATCTAATACAATGGCATTCTTTTGAATTTGAATGGTTGATTCGGAATATACTTTGGAACGAAAAGAATCATATCCTTCCTTTAAATCACCTATTTTTTTCATCATTACACTTTTAAAGGGATCTTTTACGGTTTTGACTAAATTATCGACCGTTTGTTCTAAGCTCTTGATTTCATTCCCTATTTGATCGCATTCATTTTTGCAAACATTGATCAAATCCCCTATTGAGGGTGTAGTAAAAAGGTTGTCAATGCTCTTTTGAGAAAGATAGAAGAGCCGTTGTTCGCAAGCTACAAGGCGTTGTGAGCAATTTAATAGACTCGATGCCATTATTCACCTGGGGGTAAATCCAAATCATGAGTGCGATCAGAAGAATAATATTGTTTCCAAGGAATTCCGTAACCTCCTATGGGCCCAGAGCTGTCGGAATCGCTAGCATAGCCTTCTTCTTCATCGTCCTGATCTGTATCTGATTTTAAATCAGTTTGCTGCTGATCAATGAGCCAATCTAGTTCGATTACTCGATGCAGTTGCGATGCAGTGAGTTTTGGAAACAAAAGAAATTGAAGATTTCTATTTTTGAGATCTTCAATTGTTTGGGTTTGCTCTTTCAAGGAGGGCTTGACATGGAGAAATTGGGTATAGAGCTCATCCAATTTTGTCTGCGTTTCACAAATAGGAAGATAGCCCTCTATCATTTTCTCTAACTTGTTATTTTTTTCTTCAAGGCGTGTAAATTGCGAAAGGATTGCAGCCTTAAAAGGTTCTTTAACAGTTTTATCCAGTTCGTTAATTTGTATTTTTAAAATAGGAATTCGAGCGGCAAATAGTTCATGGTTTTTGTTGACGGATTCAAAGGCATCTAAATCCAACTCTCCCGAAGCGAGATTCACGACGTCATCGCATAGAGTTTGGAAATCCAAGTAAAGATGTTTCAATTGATTAGAACAGTCTGTAATGGTGCTCGTCATAAGTAAAAAATAAAGAGGTTATAAAAATGAATTAAAGATTCTATCAAAGGTAGGAATATTCCAAAATGAATTTTACGAACTCATCCCAAGAATTTGCTGACTGACTTCGATGATCCCTCCCGTAATGCAATCCTGTTTTAGAAGTTCCAATACCGCATCGGCAACTTTTTCAGGAGGAAGAAGGAGATCGGGCGATTCCGTTGGAAACTGCTGTTTTCTCATCTCCGTATTTGTCCGAGGGGGAACAATGGCATTGATTTTTAAATCGAGCCGCTCTTCTGCCAGCCCCTGAGTAAAATTCACCACCGCAGCTTTGGCAGAAGAATAGACGGAAATGTTTTTTCTTCCTCTTGAATAAGAAGAGGAGGCGATATTAATGATATGGGCACCCGGCTTTAGCTTTACCGATTTGCAACTGTAAATCAACCCAGTCAAATTGGTTTCGATCAAAGCTCGAATTTCGGGATAGTCGGTGTCTTTTACTTCTTTATGCTTAAACATTCCAAGGCTGTTGATCAATCCATCCAATGGTCCATGGTGTGCATAAATCTGTTCGAATGCTTCTTGTGTTTTGCAACAATTCGTGAGATCGACTGCATATTCAGGGGCATTTCTGGAAATGATAATGGGTATCGCTCCTTCCCGTTCAAGAAGATTGCAGATGGCCTGTCCGATCCCTCCTGTTCCTCCTGTAACGGCAAATTTCTTTCCAAAAAGGCCGCGATGCGGGGTCGATAAAGCAACCGAAGGGATTTGTTTTAGCCGTAGGAGATGTTCTGCCAAGATGAGGTCGGTCTCATTGGTAATTTTGAGATTGTGTTCATCTCCTTCGATGATATGGATCGGTTTCCCGATCAACTTGATGAGCCTGCAATCATCGGAAGAATCAAAGAGATTAGATTCTCTTGCACGAAGATGCGCAGACAGGATTAAGGTATAATCGAAACTTTGGGGAGTTTGTCCTCGAAGGAACTCAGCGCGCTCTGGAATGGCATCGACAAAAAGGCCATCTTTAGAATGGACGATCGTGTCCATTGATGAAATGCATGTATCGACTGCGCCATATTGTTGGACCGTGGTCACATGCTTTTGCAGAAGGTCTTTATCGATGAAAGGACGTACCGCATCGTGGATGACTACGAATGTGGTTTTTTCGCTGCAGGCGGTCAAACCTGCATAAGAGGAGGCTTGACGGGTTTCTCCTCCCGCAACTGTTTTGATCATTTTGAAATCAGGAATATGTCGATATTCAAGCAGTTCTTTTTTTACTTGGTCTATCCAATCGGAAGGGCATACGAGAATGATCTCATCGAATAGGTTTGATTCCAAAAAGCGGTCAAGTGTCCGTAAATAAATGTTTTTACCGCTAAGCCTATGAAATTGTTTTGGCACTCCGCTGCCGAACCGTTTTCCCGATCCGCCCATCAGCAAAATCGCACAGATGCCTGCCATTCTATTTGTCATGTCTATCTCTAAAAATCATGATCCTTTATATTATACTGAATACAAAAAAATGAGAAGCGCCTGAGTAGCTCAATCGGCAGAGCGATGCTTTCGTAAAGCAGAGGTTGCAGGTTCGATTCCTGTCTTAGGCATATCATAGATATGCTAAAAGGTTGTTACTCTCCAGAATTCAAGACGTTTTTGGGCGCTTGGCCCGGACGATAGATCTCGGTCAAAGAGGCTTGAGCTTGGGGAAAAATGATGATTTCAGCCACGTTGACGTGTAGTGGACGCGTAGCGCAATAGATAACAGCATCTGCAATATCATCAGCAGTTAATGGAGTAAAGCCTTCGTAAAA
>DATIJE010000026.1:0-3790 GCA_035478995.1 Rhabdochlamydiaceae bacterium
CTCCATTGGCAAATGCAATGATTAAAATAATATGAATAAAAAAAATGATTTCGTTCATTTAACTTTTTCTTTGAATTTGGGAAAAAATAATATCAGATTCTAGTTAAAATCTCTATACACAAGTGAACTCAAAAATTGGAATTTTGACACAGTCAGCGCTCCATCTTTGCAGCAGCAAAGCGACGCCGAAGCAGGCCATGTGAAAACACATGGCCGATGCAGGCGGCTGCTAAGATGGAGATGCTGGCGCCGTCAAAAACTAATTTTTGAATTCACTTGTGTATTGGAATGAAAGTAGGCTTAAAGTCCATGTGCCTGGAATGGTTGGCTATTTGATTCAATTTGGAGATATCGATTTTGAAACCGGCATTGAACTTCTCCAAAAGTTCTTGAGGAGAATAAGAGTGTAAGTTTCTATTTGTTGAATCATTCACCAGGTTCAAGGGGATATTCACGCATTTGGAACGGGTATAATAGAGTCCCACCCGGTTGAGTTTAGACCTGAGGTTCCAATAGTGTTCAAGAGAATTGGGGTTATGAAAAGATAATTTGATAAAATCTTTTTGAATGTCTTTCTTGCGGTAGAGGACCATGTCCAAGCTGTGCTGGTATCTCCAATCCGCTTGGCCATCTCTAAATTGCCAGGCATAAATATCATTTTTTAATTTAATGGAAGGGGGAACAGGCTGTGCGCAATCCAGCATGTAGCAATAATTCAAATGGGCGCCGTGCGACAGATAGAACCCATAAGCGGATGTCTGTTGCATGGCTCGAATGCATTCTCTGATATCGAGGCCGTCTTTGAGGAGAACGTCGTCAACTGAGAATAGAATGTAATCGGAACTATTTTTTTTATCAAAAAACCCTGTTTGCATGACCAAATTTTTGAAATCTTCATTGGGTTCGGAGGATTGCTTGATAAATTCCACGTATGGAAAAGCAGCGTTCACTTTCTCGTAAGCCTGTGCATAATCATCATTGCTGCATCGATAGATAATGGAAATGTGATTTAGATTTTTGGCATAGCGTTCTAAGGACTCTAAAAAGGCATATAGTTGAAGGGGACGATCGAAAGAGAAGGCGATCAGGTCTGCGTTCATTTTATCTTCTTCGGAACGCATAAAGGAAGATTGCTTCAATCTTTGGTATCTTGCTAATTTTCTCACATGCATTGCGCATTGTTCCTGAAAGGGAAAATTCGTGATATGGTCGCTAAGGGGATTTGTTCGATTGTAAAGATACAGAATGTCTTTGATGAACACGGAGTGTCTACCCGCCATTTCCAATAGGGGGAACATAAAACCCAGATCGCCGGCCATGGGCAAGAATCCTCCTTGATAGATCAAGTCTTGAAGTCTTACCTGCTTGAACAGTCCGGCATAAAATGTTCTTAAGTGGGAAAAGATCCATTCGTGTGTACGAAAACTATTTTTCTGGATGATTTTTTTTGGGGTTTTTTTGCATGCCACCGGTTTTTGTCTGTAGGAGGGATAATCCAGAAAATTTCCATACGTCATCCAGACATGGGGATTTGCATAGACTCTGTTGAGTTTCGAGAGGACTTCTTCATGTGCAAGAAAATCGTCGCCATCGACTGTAACGATGATCTCATTATTCTCGCAGCTA
Organism: Rhabdochlamydiaceae bacterium; assembly: GCA_035478995.1. Classification (GTDB taxonomy): domain Bacteria; phylum Chlamydiota; class Chlamydiia; order Chlamydiales; family Rhabdochlamydiaceae; genus DATIJE01. The sequence continues at coordinate 1,627 of DATIJE010000026.1, forward strand.
TGAACAGCGTGGTACAGGTTTGCAAGGGCGCCTCGATTTTGATCGTTCTTGATGAGATCTATTTTAATACTTGGCTTGTACGTACAGATTACATCTTGAACTTTTTGAAATGTTCCATCAGTAGAGCAGTCATCGATGTAGATCACACGGAAGTTGTTATAATGCTGCGTTAGGACAGACTGCAGATTCCGCTCGCAGTAGGAACGATTATTGTACGATGGAATAATGACTACGAAAGGTTTTTCTTCGACGACCGTTGTATAGGTTGCGCGAGGGCGGTGTTTTTTATGCCCCTTGAAGAGGTGGAAACTTTTCCCGACAAGTCCGAAAATGACAAGAAGTGCGCAGCATCCCCATATCCATTTCCATTTCTTTCCCATATACGTGCCCGGAATTAAAAAATCGTGGACAGACTTATGTTAAAAGATTAAACATAAAAGAGGTTTTGCGCAATCTTTACGAGATCGGTTTCATGAAAATATATCAAATTGTTAACTACTTCATCTCTTTACTAGTTATCTGCAGCCCCTTGTCGGCCTTGCCGGCTCTTCTCAGCATGACCCATGGTCAATCCCTAGGAGAAAAAAGACAGACCGGAATTGTGGCCGGCTTTGCAGTAGGAGTCATATTAGTCGTTGTCACATGGATTGGCGGGCCGGTATTAAATGTACTAGGCATCAGCGTGCATGCTTTTCAGATTGCCGGAGGATTTATCATCCTGATGCTTGCCTTTTCGATGTTGAAAGCGGAACAAAGCCGGATCAAACAGGCAACTGAAGATCAAAAAGAGGCAAACATAAAGGAATCGGTTGCTGTGGTCCCATTGGCCATTCCTATTATGGCCGGCCCCGGCGCGATCAGCACAGTCATTGTAGCTGTAAGCGAATATCCTGGATTTCTTAATCAGGTTTTTTTGATGTTCAGTGGAATATTAGTGGCCATCGTCCTTGGCATCGTTCTCTATTTTGCAAGTTCGATAGAAAAAGTTTTGGGACACACCGGAATCAATATTGTAAACCGTATCGGCGGACTCATCCTAGCCGCCATGGCGATCGAGTCCATCGCACATGGGGCTCTAGTATTATTCCCTGGTTTAGGTAAACCAGGTTAACTTTTATTGCCTGCGAGTCCGTGCAGAAAACGCTTCTTCCTGCAACAACCATCCGCCTAAAAAGCTTAGCCAATACCCTTGTGCAAATGCCCACAGCAGCCAAAGGCTTGGCAACATCTTTTCAGCAATAAATAAAAGAGCAAGTCCGCTAATCACGAGGATGATCTGCAGAGCGCGTCTCCCGAGATGTTTCTGCATTTCAGCTCCGATCCGATCTCCCATGATCAATCCTGTCGCGACCCCAAATAAAGCGGAAGCCTCATCAAAAAACCAGGTTGAGCTGGATGGAACCAGCCATCCTAGAAGGAGTAGTAAAATGGGAAAAGATATGGATGCGACTTGCCAACGCTTCTCAAAATAGGGAAATCCTTTTTTATATAACAGAAGGAGTGCGAAACCTATCCCCATTCCCCCAAGAATGTCAGTGGGATAATGCAATCCGAGATACACTCGGGAAAAGCAAAGAACAATCGCGAAAATAACAGCGAGCCACTTATACAGTTTCTTCCGGCACTCGAACCACACGATCCCAACATAAATGACGGCAGATTGCGCAGCTCCGCTAGGCAATCCAGGATTCTTACTGTAAAGAATTCCGACGAGAGGATCGATATGACAAGGCCTGGGTTGATTGAAGAAAATTTTGAAAGTTTTATTCAATACAAAGCTAATAAAGAGAAGATATAAAAGGCGGATGCCAACCTTCCTGTCCCACAGATACATGGCTAAAGTGATTGGGACCACCGCGAAGTAAATCGTGTCGACATAGTTCCATGCAATGAAAAACTTGTCCATCCATGGAGACCTAAGGACCTCATGCAAATCGCGTATCCATTGTAATTGAACGTCGAGCATTTCTCTCCTTTTATACCGAACGTGAATCTGAAATTGAATAAAATAACACTTTTTTTTTCAATCGTTAGTTAGTCTTGTTGGGCAAGAATAAGTTGGAGCTGCTCTTGGTAAAAGACCCAATATTCAGGGAAATGTTTTTGCAGCCAGCGGTTCAATTTTTGAGTCTTGGCCAACAGTTCTATTTTATATTTGGAAGGG
>DATIJE010000027.1:0-5245 GCA_035478995.1 Rhabdochlamydiaceae bacterium
TGGAGGTGGAGAGAATCGAACTCTCGTCCTTGGCAAACTCCCTATTAATGACTACATGCTTATCGTCTTAAAGTAAGTCGATCTTATCGTAAGACGCCCCGACAAACAGACCGACTCGCTTCTATAGATCTCGAATGTTTCCCCAAGAAGCAGAAGGAAACATTCACTACCAGGGTTAATGACAATAGTTCTAGCGCTCCTGGTCGGGCACTAGGCTATCGAGCGACTTAGGCTGTTAGGCCTTAAGCTGCCAGGCGTTCTTCTTCGAAGTTGCCGTTTAAAAAAGTTTATCGGATGATTTAGGAGGCCAACCGACGTCCTCCGCATGCCACTAATACTTCGTTTCCAAGTCGAAACCTTTACACCCCCATAAATTATTATAGCATAGATAAAACATTTTGCATATATAGGAGTAACAAGGCAAGGGTAATTCTAGCTAAATGCAAGGCGATGAACCACATGGACCTAAGTGTTATTACCGTCACGCATCATTCGAAGGACTATATCGAAGACCAGATTTTCTCTTTGATGATGAGCTGTTTTAGGCTGCGGTTTGAACACATCATAGTAGACAATGCTTCAATGGATGGCACGCCGGCTTTAATAGAAGAACGGTTTTCAAAACAGGTCACTTTGATCAAAAACGATCAAAATGTGGGCTTTTCAAAGGCCAACAATCAGGCTCTTCAGATTGCCAAGGGACGCTATCTTTTGTTTTTGAACCCGGACATGTGCATTAAGGAAGGCGATCTCGATACCTTCATCAAATGGATGGATGAAAGGCCCGATGTCGGACTCGCGGGATGCAAATTATTGGACCCGATGGGTAAGGAATGTCCGGATGGGCAGCCGAGGCCTTTTCCAAGGTTGGGCGGATCGCTGCTGTGGCTATTGCGGTTGGATTCTCAGAAGAAACAGAAGAGACCGGATGTAAGTCCTCCTGAAGAAGTGGAAGCAGTGAAAGGAGCTTTTTTACTTGTAAGAAGGGAAGTACTTGAAAAACTTGGATGGGGGTTCGATCCGAGGTATTTCTTATTGTTCGAAGACACGGACCTTTGCCGTGAAGTGAACCGGCTTGGATATAAAAATATCCATTATCCGAATCTCGCCTGTGTGGATTATGTCAGCAGGAGCTTTGCGCTCAAGTCAGGCAAATGGATCTATCGGGAATTTACGAAAAGCATGTTGGCCTATTTTCGCAAGTGGCATCCATGGTATCAGTCGATGCTCATCGCCATGGCGATCCCGATCGGTTTGTTATTAAGGCTATCTTCTAAAAACCATCCTGTTAAAAAATAAATTTTTTGTTCTCTTTTTCGCAGAGAGACTCTAAGATAGAGTGCAAAACTTTCTACATTTTATCTATAGAGATTCGTCATGTTTGAGACCCGCCAGCAAGAGACTTTTGCCCAAAGAGAGGAGAGAATACTCGATTTTTGGCAGCGCGAACAGATTTTCATGAGATCATTGGATTTAAGAGCTGCATGTCCTCTTTTCTCATTTTATGATGGACCTCCTTTTGCGACAGGGCTTCCTCATTATGGACATATCATTGCCGGAACGATCAAAGATGTGGTCCCTCGCTACAAGACGATGAAAGGATTTCTTGTGCCGAGACGCTTTGGTTGGGACTGCCATGGACTTCCTGTTGAAAATGAGATTGAAAAGGCCAAAGAATTGTCCGGCGCGCCATCGATCGAAGCATTTGGCATCGGCGCATTCAATGAAGAATGCCGCAAGATCGTTCTTCGTTACGCTTCAGAATGGGAAAAGACTGTCAATCGGATGGGACGGTGGGTAGATTTCTCTCAGACCTGGAAGACGATGGACAAGCCGTTTATGGAATCTGTCTGGTGGGTATTTTCCCAGCTCTACGCCCGCAGGCTGGTTTATGAAGGATTTAAGGTGATGCCTTTTTCAGCCCAGTTAGGGACTCCTTTGTCCAACTTTGAGGCAAACTTAAATTATAAAGATGTCGATGATCCTTCATTGACAGTCACGTTCCCTCTTGTCGGGGACCCAAATACGATGCTGATGGTCTGGACGACAACTCCTTGGACATTGCCATCCAATTTGGCAATCATGGTTGGTCCGGAGATCGACTATGTCAAAATCAAAGAGGAAAAAAGCGGCCGCAAATACATTTTGGCGAAGTCAAGGCTTGAACATTATTTTAAAGATCCGAGCGAGTACCAAATTCTTGAAACGGTAAAAGGAAAAGAATTGGCGCATAAGCCTTATGAGCCTTTATTTCCTTATTTTACCTCTAAAGCGAAAAAACAAAATGCGTTTCGCGTGATCTTGGAAGACCTGGTTTCGACTGAGGATGGAACGGGATTGGTGCATTGCGCCCCTGCGTTTGGTGAAATGGACTTCTTTGCTTGTTCTCGCGAAGGGATCGAACTGGTCTGTCCCGTCGATCAAAATGGCAAATTTACAAAAGAGATCCCTGAATACACAGGCATGTTCGTCAAGGATGCCGATAAAGAGATCATCAAACGTTTGAAACAGGAAGGAAGAGTTTTTCATCATGGTCAAATCCGTCACCGGTATCCATTTTGCTGGCGTTCCGACACACCTCTGATTTACAAAGCCGTAAGAACGTGGTTTGTCGCTGTAGAAAAAATCAAAGACAAGATGCTGGCCGCAAATGATAAAATTGATTGGGTGCCTGAGCACATCAAAGAAGGACGTTTTGGAAAATGGCTTGAAAATGCACGGGATTGGGCGATCTCGCGCAACCGCTATTGGGGCACTCCAATTCCAATTTGGATCAACGAACAAGGAGACTGCATCGTCATTTCCAGCGTGAAGGAGTTGGAAGAGCGCACAGGCAAGACAGTCGAAGACCTGCATCGCCACTTTATCGATGACATGACTTTTACTGAAAATGGCACAGTTTATCGAAGGATTCCGGAAGTGTTCGATTGCTGGTTCGAATCGGGTTCGATGCCCTATGCGCAAAACCATTTTCCTTTTGAAAACGCCGAGAAAACATTAGAGGCATTTCCTGCAGATTTTATCGCCGAAGGCCTGGACCAGACACGCGGCTGGTTTTATACCCTTACAGTTCTTGCGGCTGCGTTATTTGACAAGCCTGCTTTTAAACATGTGATTGTCAATGGGATCATTTTGGCCGAAGACGGAACGAAAATGTCCAAGCGCCTAAAAAATTATCCTGAGCCTGAAATCGTTATTAATGAATATGGGGCAGATGCCATCCGCCTTTATCTGTTGAACAGTCCCGTTGTGCAAGCCGAAGATCTCCGTTTTTCTGAACGGGGAGTAGAACAGGTTGTACGCCAAGTCCTCATTCCTTTATGGAATGCGTATGTCTTTTTATCAACGTATGCTCGGATCTATGACTGGAGGCCGAATTCGAAAAAATTGGAAGAGCCGGAAGCGGATATCGATCGGTGGATTTTATCGTTATTGCACAAGCTCATCGCGGATGTGACCGATGCAATGGACAAATATCAATTGATCAAAGCGGTCGAACCTTTTGTCGGCTTTATCGATCAATTGACCAATTGGTATATCCGCCGCTGTCGCAGCCGTTTCTGGACAGAAAAGGCTTCCAAGGACAGGGAACAAGCTTTTGAGACACTCTATACTGTTCTTCTTGAGCTCTCAAAGATCGCAGCGCCATTCATCCCTTTTATTAGCGAAGAAATTTTCCAGCAGTTACACAAAGAAGGGGATCCGGCTTCTGTGCATTTGTGCGATTATCCTGTACCCGATGCAGATATAAGAGATGAGATGTTAGAAAGAGAAATGGCCTACGTTCAGGCTGTCGTCAGCGCAGGACATGCTCTTCGCAAGGAACATAAATTAAAAGTGAGGCAGCCGTTGCCGAAAGCCCACGTCATTTCTTCAGATGAGAACACTCTTGCTTCTCTCATGCGGCACCGGCAATTGATCGCAGAAGAACTCAATGTCAAAGAAATAGATTATCATCAAAATGAGTCTGCTTTTGTAGCCCTTGTCGCAAAACCTAATTATCGAATTCTTGGTAAAAAAATCGGTAAATTGATGGGCGCAGTTCAAAAAGCGATCACAGCTTTCGATCAAGTTCAATTGAACACTCTTTTAACTGGAAATGATCTGGAGATCACAGTCGAAGGAGAAAAGATTCTGTTAACGCCTCAAGATGTAGAAGTGGAGCGCAAAGTCCATGCAGGAATGATCGCGTCGACTCTGCAGGGGATTACGGTTGCCCTTGATACAACTTTGAATGATGCTCTGATCCTTGAAGGATTGGCGCGTGAATTAGTTAACAAGATCAATACCATGCGCAGGGATCTAGGCTTTGCGGTCACAGACCGTATTGCAGTTAAGCTAGATGCCACAGACAAGGTGAAGCAGTCTTTCGATCTTCACCGTCAGTATGTGTGCCATGAAGTACTCGCCGAAGAAGTGAAATTTGAAAAATGCGATGGAACTGAGTGGGACCTCAATGGCGAAATGACAAAAATCGCTTTCATCAAAGTTTAATTAACTAAAGGTCTTTTAAAGGCAGTTTGTTTCGTTTGTTGTGAACAATCCACCAGATGACAATGCATACGGCGATGATGATCCACATGATTGTCCTGGGTAAATTGAACAGGGGATAAGGCGGTTGGTTCGGAGCGCCGAAACGTTTACCTGGAGGCCAGAAAATAAAATCGGGACCTCCTCGTACATTGTCTTGCGGCACAAAACCAAAATCGCGGCTGTCCGAGCTCATGGCGAAATTATCGCCAAGCGCTAAATACATATTTGGAGGAATGGTCAGGCCATATTCTCTAATGAAATCGACATCCAATTGTCCGTTTTGCAAGACCGGGGGGCCTAGATCTTCGAAAGGTTGATATCGGTTTTGACCGATCGACGCAGCCTGCTTTTGATCTTCTCTGGCTTTGAAATGAACCAAAGTCGGATCATCGCTTTTTAAAATCGGCGCACCGAGTAGATAGAGGTCCTGGTCTCTGAAATAGGCATATCTGGATGGGACCAGCTTTTGGTTTCGAATCTGGGGATTGAAACGGGTATCGAATTCGATTCCTAAATCAAAAAACAATTGGATTCTCTGTGGATCGAATTTGTAAAGAGGATGGTTGGAAGGCAGCTCTTTTGCGATTCCTTGCCATTTGATCTCATACGCTTTTCCATAATAAAATTCATAGCAGCCATCTGGTACATCGTTGAGATGGGGTAAAAAAGAATTAGAACTTGCTTGTGCCGCGTCCATTCCATAGCGCCTTGC
>DATIJE010000028.1:0-3796 GCA_035478995.1 Rhabdochlamydiaceae bacterium
TATCAGGATCAAATGGAATAATTTCAGGAAACCCTCCCTCTGATAAATAATGATGAACTATTTGCGTGAGCTTATCCTGAGTTTTTTTATCGTACAGACTTCGATCGATTGAAACTTTTTTCGCTCTAATAAATTCATTAAGGCTATATGGCCAGATTTCGATAGCTAGAGATCGGCCTCGTAGACTTGTCGCGATTTCTTTGCTGAGCAATTTGGCTGAAGATCCGGTTAAGAAAATTTCCGTATTTTTGGTATCGTGCAAACGTCTAATAACTATAGGCCAGTTATTGACATTTTGAATTTCATCAAGAAATAGATAGCATTTCCTGTCGTGGTTTTCAGGATAAAGTGAATAAAATGAATCCACTAATTTTCCCAATTTCTGTTCATTCAATGGCAGAAGCCGATCATCTTCAAAATTGATATACAAAATAGCTGTTTTACTAATCCCGTCATTGATCATTTTTAAAATCTGCTGATAGAGAAAGTAGGTTTTACCGGCACGGCGCATCCCTATAGCGACTTTAATTTTGTTCGGAGCGTTGGGAAATTGTATATCTCTAACTACAACGTCTTTGAGAAGATTTAATTTATCCCGGAATTCTCCCAACAGGATTTCGAGCATCGACCGTTCATTCATCATTTTAGCTTTCCTTCATTTAATGAAAGTTTAACATAAAATTATCATCCATACAAGGATAGAATAAATTAATGTCATAACCATTTGGCTACCAATTAGATAAATAAGAAAACGAAAGCAATCCTGTAGCTTTTACATAGGCAAAAATTCTTGTATGGATTAAATTGATCTGCTCAAAAAATCCTATGAGGGGTTCATGACACAACAAAAGAAAAAGGATGGGAAAAACCAGAATGTCACCATTTCTTTAACGAAACAAGATTTGCCTTTAGAAACCCTTAAGCAACTTATAGAAGAAAATCTCTTAATGGATGAGATCCCATTTGAGATTCTAGTTGATCAATATCCAAGCTTGCTTAAAGAATGGTATCCAGGCTATCCTGGCGCACCTCGCATGATGACGACCGAAGATCCTATATGTTTGCTTGGATACATCAAAAATGGAACTGTTTCATTTAAAGAGATGCCAGAGATTGGAAATGTCCCTTTGGATATAGACATAAATGCTTCTTTAGAAGGTGAACATAATGTGTGGGTAAAAAAAGAAAAAGATTCGTGGATTATGCACGTCGCAGTCGATGTTTAATTTCAACTATCAAAGTTTAAAGAAAAAAAATGATTAAAAAATGGGTACTTTCTATCCCTTTTCTATCTGCATCAGTATGCCCTTTCATGGAAGCTGCTGTTGAAAAACCCGAATTAGCCCCGCAGGCCGATTGTAAACTAATTCAAAATCATTCTTCTCATGGTGTAACAATGCAACAAACGTCAATAGCGAAGCCCGAAATAAAGTTAGTAGGTATTTGCGTACAAACTAGTTACCAGCAAGAGTCAGATAAGATGAAAGGCAATATTTTTCCTTGTGTACAACGCTATTTTCATCAAGCGCTGTTTGAAAAAATCCCCCATCGAACAAAACCGGGTACAACATTTTGTGCATACACTGACTATGAAAATGATTATAAAGGTGCTTATACCTATTTTATCGGTGAAGAGGTTTCATCATTCGATACATCGTTACCTGAAGGATTCGAAAAATTGATCATTCCTGAGCAACAATATGCAAAGTTTACGACAAATCCAGCTCCTATGCCTGATGTCATTGTAAATGCCTGGCAAACAATTTTGGAAATGCCTCCAACAAAATTAGGAGGCAAGCGTCGTTATCAAACAGATTTTGAGATCTATGATGAAAGAGCCGCCGATCACCAAAATATTGTTTTAGACCTATATGTAGGCATTGAAAAAATGGACAAGATGGAATACGTAAAGAAACAAGATGCTATAAAGCATGAAAATTCCCCCAATTGTATCGTCTATGAGTATCCTATGGCAAATTCAGACATGAATATCGCGGTTGCTGAGATCACTCACAGATATCCAGACCAAGGATACTCGATCAATCATAAGTGTACCGAGATGGCCTATGTCCTCAAGGGATCAGGAAAACTCGTTACCGAAACGCAAGCTATCAACCTTTCTGTAGGCGATGCTGTACTCATTCCCCAAGACGAAAAATACTATTGGGAAGGAAATCTAACTGTTGTACTTCCATGCGCCCCTGCTTGGTATCCTGAGCAACATGAAACAATTGTTGATGGAACATCTACAGTACACTCAAACTCTAACTAAAAGATAAAAATGATTAAAAAGTTGTTGTATTGTCTAGTAATTTTGTGTTCAACGTCTGGTCATTATATCCAGGCAGCGCTTCAAAAATCGGATGTAACTCTAATTAACGAAACATGGGTTCCATCCGGCAATGGGAAGCTCTTTTGCAAAACGATGGGAAAGGGAAAACCTTTAATCATAATCCACGGAGGACCAGGACTAACCCAAGATTATCTGCTGCCAGGGCTCAATAAATTGGCTGAAACCAACTTTGTCATTTTTTACGATCAAAGAGGATGTGGACGGTCTACAGGAGAAATTAACGATGAGACGATGAATATTCCTTCTCTTGTCGATGACATAGATCACATTCGTAAAGCATTTCGTTTTGATAAAGTTTCCATACTTGGGCATTCTTGGGGCGGATTCCTGGCCATGCATTATGCCATCGCGCATCCAAAGGCCGTAGATAAACTGATCTTGTCCAATTCGATGCCGGCATCTTCAGAAGATCTTTCTCTATTTGTCAATGAAGTAACGCGCCTTACATCTCCTTATCAAGAGGAACTTTCAAAAATTAAAAACAGTAAACAATTTCAAGATGGAGATCCGGAGACCATTGAACGGTACTATCGCATTATTTTCCGCACGTACTGTTTTATCCCAAAAAAAGCAGATCTCTTGAACTTGCGTATGCCCCCTATTGCTTCTGTCAATGGGGCAAAAATTTATGAACTCATCCGGGAAAACACGTTTAAAAAAACTTTTAATTTGCATGCATCATTGAAAGCTCTCAACATTCCAACGCTTGTCATACATGGCGATGTGGATGCCATTCCCCCGCTCACAGCTCAGCATACCCATGAGAGCATCCCAGGTTCAAAATACATCCTAATGAAAAATTGTGGCCATTTTCCTTACATCGAGGAACCAGACATGTATTTTAACCACCTGAAAAACTTTTTAACTAATTAATGCCTATGAACATTTTATACCTACTACATGCTGCGTTTGAACTGCCCGGTGCCATTGAAACTTGGGCAGTGGAAAAAGGGTTCAATCAAATGTATGTTTCTCCTTTTTTAGGAGAACCAATTCCATCTCATTCTTCGTTCGACCTAATTATTGCGATGGGAGGTCCCCAAAGCCCCTTAAGTTTGGATGAAGCTCCGTATCTGAAAGAGGAAATTACCCTGATTCGAAATGCGATAAAAGCAGGAATACCTGTGCTGGGCTTTTGCCTTGGCGCTCAACTCATTGGCGAAGCTTTGGAAGCCAGCACTGAGCGAAGTCCCTTTAAAGAAGTAGGCGTTTTTCCGATCGAACTCACAGAAGCAGGACGTCTTGATCCCCTTTTAGCAGATTTACCAAGCGAATTTCTTGTTTCTCATTGGCACAATGACATGCCCGGCCTAACAAAAAATGCTGTAGTATTAGCCACAAGTCCTGGATGCCCACGTCAGATCATTCGTTATGCTCCACATGTTTATGGATTCCAATGCCATCCTGAAATCACTCTTCAAATTGCCGACCTTCTCATTAAAA
>DATIJE010000029.1:0-2135 GCA_035478995.1 Rhabdochlamydiaceae bacterium
CATTATGGGATGCATTGTCAACGGCCCTGGAGAAATGGCCGATGCCGATTTCGGATACGTCGGATCGAAATCTGATAAAATTGACCTGTACGTAGGGAAAAAATGCGTTGAGCGGAATATCGATTTTTCAGAAGCAGATGACAGACTTGTACAATTGATCAAAGACCATGGAAGATGGATGGAACCATGATACACAAAATATTATTAAACATTTAACATAACCTGAATAATCTCAGGTTTTTAATTTCACTATTAAATTAATATTAATGGTTTTATTTAAGTTAATTTAAGAACGTGTTATATTAAAAATAAAAGGTTTGTACGAGTTGGAAGCCGCTCGTTTGAGTCAGGATTTTGACTGTCGTATATTTAATACTGTTTATAATGCGACCGTGTCTAACTCTCAAAACTCCTGTCCCAAACTTCCCAAGGTACCATGCCCTCTCAGAGAGGAATAGACGATAAGTCGTGTTTCATTAACAGCTTATTATCTCAAGTGCTTGGGAAAAAAATGGGCGGCTTCTTTTTTATTTGTTCTTTGATTCTCTAAGCTTAGCGAAATAGTCTATCCTTTTCTTCATTTCCCGCTCAAATCCTCTTTCCACAGGAGAATAGAATTGAATTCTTCCTACCTCTTCCGGAAAGTAATCTTGCCCGGAGAAGGCCTCGGGTTCATCGTGATCGTATAGATAGTTTTCCCCATATCCTTGATTGCGCATGAGCTTAGTTGGTGCATTGAGGATGGTTTTGGGAGGGGATACATGGGAGGAAGATTCACTGATCTTCTTTGCGTGTTTATAGGCGACATAGACTGCATTGCTTTTAGGAGCTAATGCAAGATAGATGACGGCTTGGGCAAGAGCGAGTTCTCCTTCAGGGGAACCGAGGTGATCGTAAGCTTGCCAGGCGTGGTTGGCAATCGAAAGGGCTTGTGGATCAGCAAGACCGATATCTTCTACAGCCATCCGGACGATACGGCGGGCGAGGAATTGAGGGTCTTCTCCTCCGTCCAGCATTCTGACTAGCCAATATAAGGCAGCATCTGGATCGGAACCTCTCACTGATTTATGAAGAGCCGAAATGAGATTGTAATGTCCTTCCTGATCCCGGTCATATAAAGGGGCCCTCTTTTGAACGAATTTTTCCAAGTCCGGGAGATCGATCACCCCTTCTATTGGACTCTCCACAATATTCTCCACCATATTTAAAAGATGCCTGGCATCCCCTTGAGAAAGTTCGATCATTGCTTTTTTAGCTTCAGGGGACAAAGGCAGTGGTTTGATTTTCTCTTCGCATCTTGTAAGAATCGAAGATAAAGCCTGTGTATCCAGGCATTGCAAAGTGAGCACTCTCAATCGGGATAAAAGAGCATTGTTCAATGCAAAAGAAGGATTTTCCGTCGTTGCACAGACTAAAATGATCGTTCCATTTTCAATAAAAGGTAAGAAAGTATCTTGCTGCGCCTTGTTCAGGCGATGGATCTCGTCGATGAATACGACAAGCTGTTTTTGAAATAAAGGCTGTTCTTTGTTTTCTTTAATGATTTTTTTAAGATCCGAGATGCTATCGAACACAGAACTGAAAGAAATAAACCTTGCATCGAATGCCTTGGCATATAGTTTGGCTATCGTGGTTTTCCCACATCCCGGAGGGCCCCATAAAAGAATGGAAAGCGGGCGTCCCGATTTGACAATGCGGGATAACCATCCCTCTTTACCAAGAAGGTGGTCTTGTCCTGCGATTTCTTCCAACGATTCTGGTCTTAATTGTTCTGCGAGTGGAATTTTCATATTTCAATTATCGTAGCTTCGACCAAATAAAGTCACAATGTTTTTACTAATGAGAAATGAACACGGATAAGCATGATTTTTGGATTAAAAGGATAATTTTTATCCTATTTATCCGATTATCCTTCTCATCCGTGTTAATGATTAATTATTTTTGATTGTCCCGTTTGAGGATCCAGTGGGGCTTGCGGAAGCTGAAGATGATCAGGGGGATCGCGCACATGATCAACAATCCAATCCCCAGGAAAAGATCGTAGAATAAAATACTCCCTGATTTAATTTCAGGAGGAGGAAAAAATCCGATGAACATGGCAAAAAGAGCTGCACACATTCCCATGGAAGAAAACA
>DATIJE010000030.1:0-28829 GCA_035478995.1 Rhabdochlamydiaceae bacterium
TCTAAAGCTCGCATCGACATGTTCATACGATCAGTTGTATGCAAAACATGTTCAGGATTATCAAAGGTTGTTCAATCGCTGCGTTTTAGAATTGCCAACAGCTGTCACGTCTAACAACCAGACATCTAGCAGACTCTGGGCATTAAAAGAAGGCATTTTAGATCCAAGCTTGTTTTCGCTCTATTTCAATTATGGGAGATATTTACTGATTTCCTCTTCAAGAAGTCCTTTTCTTCCTGCAAATTTACAAGGAATATGGTCGGATCAAATCCTCACTCCATGGCTAGGAGATTTTCATCTCAATATCAACTTGCAAATGAATTATTGGCCCGCGGAAGTTACGAATCTTTCAGAATGTTCAGATCCGTTAGATGCATTTATTTTTTATTTAGAAAAATTTGGTGAGAAAACAGCAAAGGAAATGTATCACGCAAGAGGGTGGGTTGCACATCACATTTCGAATATTTGGGGATTCACAGCACCTGCGGAGCATCCAAGTTGGGGATTATTTCCTGGAGGATCAGTGTGGTTGTGCAGACATCTTTGGGACAAATATTTGTTTAATCAGGATAAAGAATACCTGAAGAAAATTTATCCAACTTTAAAAAATGCTTCCCTTTTCTATTTAGACACCTTGTATGTCGATCCGCATACGCAATTTCTTCTTCCTCCGCCGTCCAATTCACCGGAAAATCAATATGCATTAACGCAAAACAAAATGGGTTATCTAAGTAAAGCTGCGACAGTGCAATTGAGTTTGGTCAGAGATATTTTCACAATTGTAATGGATGCATCTAGAATCCTGGACCTCGATAAAGAGGATCGCGTTCTTCTGGAAAAAACTTCTAAGCAGATTTATCCTTACGAATTGGATCAAATGGGCTTATTAAAAGAATATCAAGAAGATTTTCCTTTGCCATTTTCCGGCCATCGGCACATGTCCCATTTATATGGATTATTTCCTGGCTATGATCGTACGATTGTAGACACACCGGAGCTATTGGAAGCTGCAAAACGCGCATTGCTTTTCCGTTGGAACCATGGATTTGGTCAAACAGGTTGGAATTTGGGTTGGACGATCAATCTTTTCGCCCGAATGCAAGATCAAAAAAATGCATTCCAGGCATTGGTACAAATGCTAGCCTGCTCCACCCTGCCTAATCTTTTCGATAACCATCCTCCATTTCAAATCGATGGCAATTTTGGAGGCGCGGCAGGAATTGCCGAGATGTTACTTCAAAGTCATGAGAAAGAAATTGTGTTACTTCCATCTCTGCCAGAATCATGGAAAGAGGGTTCTGTAAAAGGTTTGAGGGCCAGAGGAGGTCTCGAGGTTTCCATGTCATGGAAAGATTCGAAGATCGATCGAGTGGAGCTCTTGGCCACGGCGTCGAATCATTTTCGTATACACCTCCCTGAAAATCATGATCTGAGCTGCATGACTGTCAATGGGGTTCTCAAACCCTTCGAATCTGGAAACCTTTTAGAATTGAACCTCAATCAGGGAGATACAATCTCAATTCAATGACTATTGAAGTTCAAAAGTAAATCCTTGCCAAATGGATTGTTTTAACAAATCTAGTTCTTTGTCAATATCGGACAGATTTTTAAACAGATATTGCCTCATAATACCTTCACTCTCAAGAAATTTTTTCTCTTCTTCAGAAAGAGAACTCGTATTTTCTTTCTTTGAGTGAGCTGTCAACACCAATTGATCAAAGCCAATCGGATCTTTTTGCGCGCGCGCTATAATAGCTTCCATCTTCTGTTGTTTGACATTATGAGAATGGTCGCGGAAAGCTTGCAAGACAATAGATTCACAATCTGCAGGAGCACCTTCCCATTTGGTAAAATAATCTACACCCGCATAAAATTGTTGGGCCCACTTTTCCGAAGCAGATGCTCTCAATTTTTCGTCATCGATCCTCGGAATCGGATAAAACGATTTAGCCATTAAAGACGCCCATCCTTCTTTGATGATTTGGCCTAATGATTTTTTAAAGTCGTTTTTCATATTTTTAACTTCTGTGACGGTCAAGTAAGAAGGCTCATCCATGGCTGCATTGAAGCTTTTAAGATGGGATTCGATTACTTTCTGACTGGTTTGAGAAAGATCGTAATCCGATTCCGCAAGAGCTTGTTTGATACATGCACACAAATTTTCAATGTAATTTTCCTTGTTCATCTCAGATGTAAATGGAAAGAGATTTTTTACAATCACCTCTTCAGGTTCAGAAGGAGTTTGTATTTGGGTGTCATTTCCCCATAGTAAATATTTCGCACAGTTCACAACTCCAGATAAAAAAGTAGACATAACTTGCTCACGGGTTTGTGTTAATAAAGCGTCAAATTTTTCTGAGAAGTTTAGCTGAATCCAAAGAAAAATAGGAAATATTTTTTTGGTTTTTTATTGAAAATTTTGCTTTGTGGCGATATCTTCAATCGCTTTTTATTGATGAATAAAAACTGAAGAGGATTTATGCCCATACTTGTCAAACCTCCGCTCAAGCTGCCGCCGACCGGTTGCGATCTGATGCTTTATCGTTATAACAGAAGAGAAGGCATGAACAATTTAAGAACATGCCACATTGGACAATTCCCTATTTATCAACAAAGTGCGTACAAAGTCAGGGACCTTGTTTGTGAATATTTTGATGTGAATAAAAAGGCCGATAGAAAGCTATTCGATACGGTTTTTATGGAAAGACCCATTGATTGTTTTGAATTTGAAAGGCACGACACTGATATTGTATACGGAGTTTCAGTTCACGGAACAGATCCAGACTTTACAGTTTTGATGTACGATTTCAATTCGGGAGACCTAGCCATTCCTGATTCCAAAATGTTATCTGTTAAAGTGGAATTGTTTTTCGATAGAGTGAACGGACAGGAATCTTTTGAGAAGAAAGAATTCATACATGGAGTAGAGCGGTTGAAAAAGTATTTATCTCGCGATCCTTGGTCTGCGGCATTAATGCAGAGCTATTCGTTTAAACGTTTAACGACGTATAGTGTAGATCTGCATGCATCCAGAACAATTGAAAAAATAGATTTAATGAATGCCAAGTTTGGCAGGCCGTTATGACTTACAGTATGAAACTCGATCCAAAAACTCAGTCATGTAGTTTGCTCATTTATTGCTTTGATAAAAGGATATCTGAAATGAAACAGGATGCGATGACAATCGCATTTTCAAGGCAGACAGCTGCTAAATTGAACGATGTAGTGTCTGCCCGTTTTGGAATTACTGAAGAAACGGACAGGAAGCTTTTTGAATCCATTTTTTATGATAAAGAGTACGATCACTTTACTTTTCAACATCACAATCCAAACAACACTTATCAAATCTCCATTTACGGTGACCAAAATGCAATTTTAAAAGAAGACAATCCAGAATTTAGTATGAATTTATTAAACGATCCAAATAGAGCTGTTGGCATAAAGAAATATGAAACGAAAGGAGTTCTTCGGATCAAACAGGAAAAAACTTACACCGGCGATCAGATAGAACACATTTTATATGGTGATTATCCCGTCGTATCTCTCTTTAACAGCCATTCTTTTAAAAGATTGACCGAATATAACCCATCCCTCTACCGAGGCAGAGTTCTAGAAAAATTAACTCCATCCAAATTATAATAGGTAATGACATGAGTACATGTGAATTAATACTGACACGAATAGATGATAGAAGTCCTGAAAGGACACAAGCACAATATTCTTTTTCCAGAGAAGCAACTGTTGCGCATAAAGAAGCATCTTCAGCACATAACGTCGTCTGCAAATTTTTTGGAATCGAAGAAAATTGGGATCAAAAACTGGTTCAATCATTTTTGCATGAAGATACCGATACATTCGATAGATTTTTTGCAAACAGGCAAGATTATCCCATTTGTTATGCTGTGTTGGTTCAAGGGGATAAGCAAATTCTTACTCGACTCTTAGAAAAGTATGAGCCGATTCAAAAAGAAGAGAGTTTATCGCTCACGATCAGGAAACTTTCCAACAAGGGTGGTTTTAGTGTAAAAGTAGATGGGGAATTTTCATACGATGAGATAAAACTTGGCGATTTTTTTGATAACACTGCAGTGGCGTTATTCAATAGCAAATCTTTTAAAAACATAAGGGAGTATAACAGAAGCTTCTCTTATAAGAGAGTGTTTGAAAAATTAGAACCGGAGAAATCGAAATTATAGATTGCTATTTGAATCTCTTGCCGGTGGCTTGGGCGCATCCTCTGAGGGCTTCGATGAGAGGAGAGATCCCTTGGTTTTCCATTGCGGAAATCTCGAAGAGGGTCTCTTTAGGAAAAGGATAACTTTCTCGGAAGCGTTGAACTTGTTCCTCTGCCCCTTCCATATCGATCTTATTGAGCGCTACGAGAAACGGCTTGTCCATCATCTCTTGTTTATAGGCCTTAAGTTCGTTTTGCAAGACTTGGAAATCATCGATCGGGTCCCTGCCTTCCATACCCGAAATGTCAAGTACGTAAATGAGAGTAGACGAACGTTCGATGTGCCTGAGGAATGAAGTTCCAAGACCTTTATTTTCATGGGCATCCTTGATGATCCCTGGGATGTCCGCAACTAAGACCCTTGAAAAATCCTCGAACTGGACATAGCTCAAATTAGGATACAGAGTTGTAAAAGGATAAGCAGCGATTTTCACTTTGAGATGGGTGATCCTTGACATCAAGGTGGATTTGCCGGCGTTAGGCATCCCTATCAGCCCGACATCGGCGATCAGCTTTAATTCCAGTTCGACTTCACGGGCCTCGCCGGGTTTGCCTTCTGTGCAGATATTAGGGGCTTGATTAGTGGGGGATTTGAAACAATTGTTTCCTTTTCCACCTCGTCCTCCGCAGCAGATCTGGAATTCCTGTTTGTCTTGAGTAAAATCGAATAGAATTTGTTGGGTTTGAGTATCTTTGACCAGAGTTCCGCATGGAATCGTAAGAACAAGGTTTTTTCCATTGCGTCCTTGCTTTAGACTTCCCCCTCCGGGCATCCCATTTTCAGCTTTAATGATCCGTTGGTTCCTTAGGCCTTCTAACGACAAGACCCCAGCATCGGAACGCAAAGTGATAGAGCCTCCTTTGCCGCCGTTGCCTCCAGCTGGTCCTCCCTTAGGAATGAATTTCTCTCTGCGCCAGGCTACAACGCCGTTGCCGCCTTGGCCTGCAGAGAGAGTCAATCTTACTGTGTCGACAAACATACTTAAAAGAGCCTATCTAGAGGCATTGTTGAAGATTATGAGAGAGGAAGAACGGAGACATAGGTCCGAAAGCTTTTACGATAAGCAACGGTACCGTCGATCAATGCAAAAATGGTGTCGTCTCTTCCTAAGCCTACGTTTTTGTCTGGATGCCACTTTGTACCTCGTTGGCGTACAATGATGCTTCCCGCTTTGACAAATTGCCCTGCTGTCGCTTTGATCCCAAGGCGCTGCGCATGGGAATCGCGACCATTTCGAGTGGATCCTTGACCTTTCTTATGTGCCATGCTTCGATCTCCTTAACCTGTGATATCGGTAATTTTAACGCGAGAATAGCGCTGACGGTGGCCTACTTTCTTACGAATATTTTTTCGGCGCTTGTATTTGAAGGCGATGACTTTTGGTCCTCGGACTTCCTCTACAAGTTCTCCCTTCACTGCGCTTTTTGCTATGAAAGGTTTTCCGATTTTAATTGCAGAACCGTCGTTAATGAATAGGACGTTCTTAAATTCAATGAGGCCATTGCTGTCGGGATCTGTGAGTTCCACATCAATGACATCCCCTTTTTCAACCCGGTATTGTTTTCCGCCTGTTTCGATGATTGCGTACATTTTGACCTCCTGGAATTCATCAAAAAATGAGGTAAGAGTTATTCAATTGAACTTCTCTGGAGAGGAAAGCGTGCATGATACAGCATCCGTTTTTTGAAAGTCAACGGCAAAAAACAAGAAGTGTCTCAGAGGTGTCCAAGTCTTTTATGTTCAATTAATTTGCTTTTTAATTGTACTCTTGGAAAATGTGCTTAATTTATTTTACTTAAGTTAGTTATGTATTAATTTAATAATTATAATTAAGTTGATTATTAATCAATTAATTTCTATTATAAAGGTATAAAGAACAGTGGTCTTTTTCTAAACTTGGTCCCCAGGAGGGATCTTACTATGAAGTCCATGGGCAAGCGAAAGGCCTCGAAGGTCACATTCAAAACGCATCGGAAGCATAAAGAAATTCCGAAAGACGAACGGAAAAAGACTGTGGATGAAATGCCGCAAACCAGGTGATTTGAGCAAATTTAAGAGGGGGTTTTATGAAAAAAGCAAGTAAGAAGCACATGCCTAAGGGAAGAAAAAGCCAGAAGAGAAAAAAAGGTTTTAAACAGAGTTTTTGGGACCGATACTTTACCCTGTAAACAGGAGGCATTATGACGGAACATAAGAAGAATTTCAGAAAAAAATCGGCGAAGAGACATCACAAAACACAAAAGCAAAAAAAACAGGGTGAATTCGGATACATATTCTCCCATCGCTACTACGTGCCTTAGAGTCAGATTCTTAAACGGATTTTTTTCGACTCAAAATGAGGTTCAAACTATAGAGGACAGCGGCTGTCAAGGAGATGGTAGCTCCGGGAGGCCAGTTCAATTCATAGGACGCCGCCGTTCCAGTTAGAGTGAATACCCATCCTAAGAGGACCGCGATGATCATGATCGTCGAAAGACGGTGGGTCCAGCTTCCTGCAATCGCAGCGGGAATAGTCAGCATTGCAATTACGAGTATCGCTCCCACGACCTGGATGAGAAGGACGACGGTGATAGCTACGAGGCATAAAAGCAGAAGATATAACGCATTTACCGGCACTCCTTGCAGCAAAGCCTGTTTCTCATCAAAGCAGATCGCTAAGAATTTTCTATGAAAAAGCCCTGTGATGCATAAAACGATCACATCGAGGCATAGAAGCATACTGATATCGCTTTTGCTAACCCATAAAATGTTTCCGAAGAGAAAATTCATGAGTTCTACGTTGTAGCCGGGCGTCAAAGCGATGAAAACCACTCCTATCGCCATGCCTGTGGACCAAAGAGCTGCAATAACCGTATCTTCCCTCTGTCTGTATTTTAAGTGGATCCATCCTATCAGCAGGGCAGAGACAATGGCGGCGATCAAAGCGCCCTGGATCGGGGTGATCCATTCGATCCCATAAGTTCGTTTCAGCCATAAGCATATTCCCATTCCTCCAAGCACAGAGTGGGCGATGCTTCCGCTTATAAAGACAATCCGTTTCACAACTACATAAGATCCAATGATCCCGCTGGCAATGGAAGCAGCGAAACCTGCAAGTAGGGCCATCTGCAAGAACGGGTTGCTTTGAAGCGCTTCGATAAATAGTCCTAGAACGGGGGCGGTTGTCGTAATCATTTAGGTTTTAAGGGTGAATGGTAAAGTCCTAATGCAAAATGTTCGCATATTTCTTTGGGTAGATGTGAAGCAATCCGACGGTTCACACAAAGAAGCCTGCCTGCTTTGTTAATGATCCCTTGTAAATCATGGGTCACCATCAAAATGGTCATTGATTTTTTCAATTGCGTCAGTAATTGAAAAATCAGGGTCTCCGCATCGGGATCGATGCTTGCTGTAGGTTCGTCGAGTAACAGGAGTTCAGGATCATTGACAATGGCGCGGGCGATTAAAGCTCTCTGCGCCTGGCCTCCCGAAAGAGTGCCGAAAGGAACATGTTCTTTATCGGCAAGCCCGACAAGGGACAGGGTTTCTCTCGCCTTAGTTTTTAGAAGGTTCGGAACGCCTCCCCACCATGAAGTTTTGGATACGCAGCCCATCAATACCAGCTCCAGCACTGAAATAGGAAATTGTTTATCAAAACGGGCTATTTGCGGCACATAACCAATTCGTTTGCGCTGTGATTTAGGCGGGGAGCCGAAAAGCAAGACTTCTCCTCGATAAGGTTTGAGAAAACCCATTATGATTTTCAGCAACGTGGTTTTGCCTCCACCGTTTGGGCCGAATATGCCGATAAATTCTCCTTTGAAAACAGAGAGATCGACCTCTTCTAGAATGGGCGTCTTCTCGTATTGGAACGCGAGGTTTTTGATTTCTATAACAGGATGAGACATGTTGCTTATTGTGAGGCGGCAATCACGGCCGCGATAGTGCGTAAATTGACGATGTAGTCGCTGGAATAAGGATCTAGCATGAATACAGGCAGCTTGAGCATTTCCGCAATCATTTCAGCTCCCTTATTGTTATATTGAGGCTGAAGCAGAACATTTTTTACTTGAAATTCTTTGGCCAGTTTTAGAGTCTGTGCAATCTGTTGAGGGAGAGGATCTTTTCCTTCCGATTCTACGGACAATTGGATGAGATGATAATCATTGCACAAGTATCCAAAAGCGGGATGGGAGACTAAAATCGCTTTATTTTTCATTGGCTCCAAGAGTTCACCGATTTCGTGATCGAGTTTGTCGAGATCGATCAAAAAATCATGCACATTTTTTTCATACATTTCTTTATTTTCAGGAAATAATTCTATCAGGCAAGCAGCGATATTTTTTGCTTGTGTCTGTGCAAGCTTTGGACTGAGCCAAATATGTAAATCTTTGGCTTCTTCATGTTTTGAACAATGAACGCATGTTTCTTCATGCGATTGCAAAAGTGGAATTCCTTTTTTCATATCCACGATTTTCAATCGTGGATTCTGCTCTTTCAACACCTGTTTGATTTTTTTCTCAAAAGACTCTCCAATGCTAAGCCATAATCGCGCGTCTGAAAGCAAGGCAGCTTGTTTTGGGGATGGCTCGAATAAATGTGGATTTGCCCCTGGCGGCACGATCGTTTGTACGACCAGATCGGGCCCAGCGATCCTTTCTACGAAATAACGATAGGGGGGAATGCTGACGAGAACAGTGGTTTTAGGAGGATTGGAACTCTTTTCGCATCCTGCAAGAAGGCCTAGTCCGATACAAAAACAAAAAATAATTAATTTGAGCGTTAAATTTTTTATCATTTGAAAAAAAAAGGTTATTGGATTAACTCGATACTTCCTGCTTCGGCTCGCTCTTAGGTAAAACTCCTGCGGCAGCAAGCGGCTCTGGAACTTTTTCAGGGATATCGACAGTTCCTTTGGTGGTCATGATGGAAGTAAATTGTTTGCCGAGTGAACGCACGGCGAACATCCATCCTCCGACGACAAATAAAAGAATGACTCCCACATAGGGAGTGCTTGCGCCTACTGTCCCAAGGCTCATTAACAGAAATTGATACACTACGGCTCCGCCCGATTTTCCGATCCGCGATCCGACACCATCGATTGCGGCTTTTCCTTTTAATTTACATTCTTTGCTAAGAGGGATGAATGACAATTCTTTGGTCGCATCGAAAAGAGTGTATTTTGAGGCTCTTGAAAGGCAGTTTTGCATCGATCCAAAGAAGACGCCGATCGCGAGCGGCGTACTGCCCAGCGCTGCAGAGAGCAGGCTGAGCCCCGTGTCTTTAAAGATGAGAAAAGAGAAAAATCCAATTCCGGTCGCAAGTAAAATAAAAGGAGGAATCATTGCTGTGATCGTCCAATTGAACCTTCGGAGGATCGCTCCGGCGCTCAATCCGATGATCGTGCTCATCACGCCGACCCATGTGAGCACCTTGCCCATATAGGCCTGATAATCATTCGGATCAGGACATATCTGATGGAGTTGATCTTTCCATACGACCTCTGTCAAGTTGATGGCGATATTGTAGGTAACTACGATAATCGCGATGCAAGTCAGATATTTGGATTTCGCAAGGTAACTAAAATTTTTCCTAAGGCCCATTTTAATTTCAGATGGACCGTGATTGAATTGAAAAGAACTGTCTGAAAGGAAAGTTTTGAGCCCATTTCGGTTCAACCAGCGGAAAATGGCTACTGCGCATATCCCTGAAAGAAATACAAGGCTTGCCAACAAAATAAGAGAATTGCCCCATGGATCGATGCTATGGATGAATCGGATCGAGGTGCCCCAGTGCGAAATCAGGCCGGCCATCTCTCCGGAAACGATGGCGGAGAGGTTCGCTCCTAACGTCAATAGCACATAGAATCGTTTTGCTGCTTCTATCGAAGTGATTTCATTGACAAAGCCCCAGAACAGGACAGTCATAATAGCTGTTCCCCAAAGTTCGGACATGACGTAAAAAAGGGTGAATGTCCAATTTCGAAAAATAGCTATAAATCCTTTGAAACCATGAGGCAATATCTGTTCAAGATGATCCGCAAAAGCATTGGGATGCAGATAGTCTTGCATTGGATAGAGCACGAACGCGAATAGTAGAAAAAACCCTAGAAATAAGGACATCATCAAATAAAAGACATGTTCGATCTTATATTTGTTAGACAATCGGGTGAATAGGTATGTAATGAGTATCGCAGCAGGCAGAATCGCCCAGACTTTAATGAACGGAATGGCTTCCGCTCCAGATGATTTTGCCGTTATGACAAGAGAGTCTTTGGCGGCGCGCAACATGCTGTAGTTGAATGTGATCAAGAAATAAATCAGAAGAAGCGGAACGAAAATTCTGCACTCGCTTCTATGCACAGGCCAGAAAAAGGACCGCAATTTGCCAAATTCTGGTTTAGTTTGCGAAGCCATACCTTGAGCAAAGTCCTGTTTGCGCCTTAAATCTAAGGCATAATTTAATTAAAAACACCCTTAAAAGAGAAGAAGAGGTTTCGGAACCAAACAGATTCATTAAAATTAATTTTTTTTAAATGGCTTTTGCATTTATTAAACCCGGTCTTTAGATGCTCCAAGTTTACTGATTTCCCCTTATTTGACAACCTTTCTTTGCTTCAAGATTGAACTTGTAGCTTAAACTCCGATTAGGTATTCTATGCACCTAATCCTCACATTCGAAAACTTTTTTGATAAGATACATTTTTTTAGAAAAAATTGGAGGAGTGTCCGAGTGGCCGATGGAGCACGCTTGGAAAGCGTGTAAACGTGATAAGCGTTTCGTGGGTTCGAATCCCACCTCCTCCGTTTTATTGAAATAATAACCGTTTTTTAAAATGGCCGAACCGAGAGTGCTAATAATTTTTTAATGGATTCCGTAATTAATTCTTTCAAAAAAATCTTTACTAATTATAGAAAAAGCAGCAGAGAGAGGAGTAACCTATGCGATGCCCCTTTTGCAGTCACGATGAATCGAAGGTCACAGACTCTCGCAATGCCGCGGAAACGAATGCTGTCAGGCGTAGAAGAGAATGTCTGAAATGTTTGCGCCGTTTTACCACTTTTGAAACGATCGATCTGATCGTTCAGGTGCACAAGCGGGATGGACGTTATGAAGACTTTCAACAAGACAAGTTGGTCAAAGGGTTGGAAGCGGCTTGCAGGCATACTAGAATCAGCCGCGATCAGGTAAAAGCATTGGCTTACGAGATCACGGCGGACTTGATAGAGCGGCAGCTTAGGGAAATCGATACTACGGAGCTCGGAGAAATTGTGATGAAGCATCTTAAAAAATTAGATACGATTGCTTATATCCGATTTGCCTGTGTTTATCGCCGATTCAAAGATGTAGACGAGCTCATGGACGCCATAGAAGACGTTGCTCCTAAAGAGGAAGAACTTTTAAGTATAGAGGTTAAAAAATCATGCCTTTGAAAAAACACGAGATTGCTAGATTCAAGAAACGTTTAGAAGATTTAAGAGAGCAAATGACCCAGATGGTTCGCGGAGCAAGCGAAGACGTCAAAGCAACAGACGAATCCAAAGGGTACTCCCAGCACCAAGCCGATGAAGGCACCGACGATTTTGATCGGGTTATCAGTTTGGAGGTGACGAATAAGGAATATTCGATCTTAAGGCAAATTGAGCGCGCTTTAGAGAAGATAGATGATAATACATATGGAATATGCGACATCACCGGAGATGAAATTCCTTTAGCAAGACTCGAAGCCGTCCCTTATGCTACAATGACTGTAAAGGCCCAGGAGAAATTTGAAAAAGGCCTGTTGTAAATCGAAATGAAAAGAGCATTAAAATTAGTTGCAATCGCTTTCGTTATCCTGTGTCTTGATTTTTTTTCTAAAGCCTACGTGCAATCCCACATTCCTCTGATCAATTATTCTTCACCTTTTTTTCCTTACGGAGGAATTGGAGTTTTTCACAATTGGCATGGAATAGACTTTTCGATAAATCATGTGATCAATAAAGGAGCAGCATGGGGCATTTTATCCTCATTCCAACAATACCTGCTTTATTTCCGCATTCTTGTAATCGGCGGGATGCTGACCTATGTGTTTTTTTTGAACAAATCGCATTCTAAAAATGCACCTTTCATGTTGATCATCTCAGGGGCAGTAGGAAATGTAATCGATTATTTCATTTATGGACATGTTGTCGATATGTTCCATTTTAAATTTGGAAGTTATGTTTACCCTGTTTTCAACGTCGCGGACAGTTCTATTTTTTGCGGAATTGCATGGCTTTTAATCCAATCTTTCATGTCCAAAGCAGAAAAAAAATTGGGCTTCCTTCAAGGAAAAAAATCTTCTTAGGTAATAACTATGTCTTTGCACATTTCCTCTTTGCGGCAAAGCCATCCAGATCATGAAGGAGTCCTGCGTGTTTCAAAATGTTTGAAGCATCAGATTTTGATCGATGAACGAGAAATTGAAAGTCTATTCTCTCAATTAGAAAACCCTCTCATTTATGTGGTCAGCGAGCCAGTCACTCTGGATGGAGCTTCGATCTCAAAAGAACATTTTTTGCAAAAATGGTCGCACTACATTGAAGCATTGAGAAATGGAACACTTCCTGAAGAACAGGAACTAAGGCGTTATTTTTCAACGATTTTTACAAAGACCTCGGATATTCTTTATGCCATGAAGGTAGGACCTGAGAAATATCTTATAAAACCTCTTAAACCTGTCATTCAGCTGCAGCTCCATCATTTTTTTTATTCGACGGTCGATACTAAATTTCATCCGATGGTCTTAGGCAAGGACAGTGTTACTTGGGGGATTCAGTTCTCTTACCCGCAGATTTATCAACATCCAAAACGGCATGATTTTTCCAAAGTCGTGGACAGCCCCGATTTTCCTAACACTTCTTTATTTTCCCGATTGGCAAAGTGGATACGGGCACATACTGTGCCTACTCCATTCACTGTAAATGGGAAAAGGACCAATGTGCCGATCCGCATTGGAAAAAACTGCCTTTCATGGATCCATCTACATCCTCAGCTTGTTCAAAAGGGATTGGAGATTTGTAGATGAGGATTGAACTTGTAGCGATAGGCAATGAAATCCTCTCCGGCCGGATACTCAATACGAATGCTGCATTTATCAGCGAACACCTTTATCAAAACGGCTGGCTGGTCGAACGCCATACGACATTGCCGGACGACCCTGAACAGATCAGACAAGGATTGCAAGAAGCGCTTCACCGTTCTGCAGTTGTGATTGTCACAGGCGGCTTGGGACCTACATGCGATGATTTGACCCGTCATGTCATCGCTGCCATTTTTGATAGTGAATTCCATTACAATCAAGAAGTTGCCGATGATTTGATCAAAAGATTCGGCCAAAAACTTCCTTCTTTAAAAGATCAAGCGACCATTCCTTCGAAAGCAACTCCGATCCTAAATAAATTTGGAACTGCTCCGGGATTGAGATTTCAGACAAAGACTTCTACCTTATTTTGCCTACCCGGAGTCCCATCTGAAATGGAGAACATGTTCGTCGCAGATGTTCTGCCCCATTTACATAAAATATTTGCGACAAAAGAAAAGATTTACAGTCAAAAGGTGCATATTTGCTTGTGCACCGAAAGCGCGATCGATCCAACCTTGCGGAAACTAAAGAAAAGATATCCTGAACTCGATGTGGGCATTTATCCATCATATGGAACCGTCACGATCGTTTTTGCTTCCAAAGATAAACACACATTGGATGCTGCAAAAGAAGTATTAGTCACAGAATTTGCAACATACGTCTTTGAATCGGAATCCGGGTATATTGAAGAGGCCGTGCATCAATTGTTGATTTCGGAAAGGAAAACCTTAGCTTTGGCAGAATCTTGCACAGGCGGGGCGATTGCGGCCAGGCTGACTGCGATTGCTGGTGCATCAGATTATTTTTTGGGATCCGCGGTGGTCTATTCAGAAGAACTCAAGCACGCTTTTTTACATGTTTCAAAAAACACCTTGTCAAATAAAGGCGCTGTCAGCGAAGAAGTTGTCCGTGAAATGCTTTCAGGGATATTCGAAAAGACCAGTGCGGACTACGGCATTGCGGTCACAGGCATAGCGGGCCCATCCGGAGGCACTCCGGAAAAACCGGTCGGCACGATTTGGGCTGCTGTTGGCGAAAGAGGAAAAGAACCTGATGTCGGAACTTTCTTTGTCAGAGGCAGTAGAAAAACGATTATCACGTTTACCGGGGACCGTCTATTAAGCAATCTGTGGCGCAAAATTGCCTACGGCATGTCATCTTAAAAGATACATTTTAATTTTGAAATTTTCCTCTGTGCTTTCTTGTTCCTGGATGGTAAAATTCAGGCCATGAAATACTTTTTAGTGGATAGCGGAAAGCAACAGAAATTGGAGCGGTTTGGAGACTATCTCCTTGTCCGTCCTTGTTCTCAAGCGATATGGGAGCCAAGACTTCCGTATGAGAAATGGAGCAGGGCGGATGGTGTTTTTACACGTGAGAAAGAAAACAAATGGAATGTGTTTGCCAAGCTCCCAAAATCATGGACTGTAGAAATCGAACAGATTCAATTTAAGATTGCTCCAACTGATTTTGGACACCTTGGTGTATTTCCAGAACACGCTGTACTGTGGAAATGGATGGAAAAAAAGATGATTCGGTATACAGAAGGATCCCGTCCAAATATCCTGAATTTGTTCGCCTATTCAGGAGGAGCGACTTTAGCGGCGGCCAAAGCCGGTGCGAAGGTCTGCCATCTCGATGCTTCAAAGGGAATGGTATCATGGGCACGAGAAAATGCGGCATTGAATGGATTGACGGATGCTCCAATACGGTGGATTGTCGAAGATGTTGTAAAATTCCTAAAAAGAGAGATTAAAAGAGGTTCCAGGTATGAAGGGATCATTCTCGATCCTCCCAGTTTTGGACGGGGAAATCAGGGCGAGGTATTTAAAATTGAAAGAGATCTCAACCTGATTTTAGAACTGTGCAGGAATCTTCTCAGCAACGAGCCGCTTTTTCTCATCCTGTCTACGCATACGCCGGGTTTCACGCCAACTGTAATGCGCCACATCCTTTCACAAACAATGCTAGGACTCGAAGGCAAGATCGAAGCAGGCGAGATGCTGCTCTCTGGTCAAGATACGCTGGATTTACCCTGCGGCAGCTACGCGAGATGGCACGATGAAGCATAGATTAGAAATCACCAGTTCGCAAAATCTCAAAGTAAAAAAAGCTTACAAGCTTAGAGAACGTCGCGAAAGAGACGAAGAAGGACTCTTCCTAATCGAAGGGTATCGTGAATTAAAAAGAGCAGCCGATGCTGGAGTGCACATCAAAGAACTGTTTATCTGTCCTGAGTTTTTTTTGGGTTCGAATGAACAGGATCTCATCCATTTAATTGACGATACTGGAGCAGAAGTTTTTAAATGCGCGCCGAGAATATTCGAAAAAATTTCCTACCGTGACAGACCTGATGGATTAATGGCCGTAGCCCACCAAATGAAGCGCAAGCTTAAAGATCTATCTATCACAGCCAACAAGCAGAAAGACCCTTTTTTCATTGTCGCTGAAGCCATTGAGAAGCCGGGAAATTTAGGGACGATTTTGCGGTCTGCGGATGCAGTTGGAGCTGATGGTGTGATCGTTTGCGATCGCTGTACAGATATTTATAATCCTAATGTTGTCCGGGCAAGTGTCGGAACGCTTTTCACGATTCCTGTTGTAGAAGCAGAAGGTTCGGAAACGTTATTGTGGCTCCAGAAAAAAAAGATCAAAGTCATCGCTTCAACCCCTTCTGCCAAAGTGGAATTCACAGATGCCGATATGATGGGACCTGTAGCGATTGTGGTCGGCACAGAACAATTGGGGCTTTCCGAAGCGTGGATGAATGTTGCGGATTTGAAAGTGCGCATCCCGATGCTGGGGATCGCCGATTCGCTGAATGTCGCGACGGCGACGACATTGCTCTTATATGAAGTGCTGCGGCAAAGGAGAAAAGGTGGAGTTGGAATGCATTTTTTCTGACAACCATCTCCTGGTTGTCAATAAGCCTGCTGGTCTGTCTACACAATCGGACAAGACCGCTGCTCTCAGTTTGCATCAGTTGGCCAAGGACTGGATCAAAATCTCTTGCAACAAACCAGGTGCTGTCTTTTTAGAACCAGTACATCGTTTGGACAGGCCAGTGAGTGGATTGGTCCTGTTTGCACGCACGAGTAAAGCACTATCGCGCTTGAATGCACAGATGCGGGAAAAAAAGATCATCAAAACCTATTTCGCCCATATCGAAGGCGCTTTGCCGGAGCAGCAGGGAACACTGGAGCATTTTTTGATACACGATGACCATTGTGCGCGGATTGCAAATGAAAACGATCCTTCTTCAAAAAAAGCGATTCTGAATTATCGGACCCTTGATCAAAATTCTTCCGAAAGTTATGTAGAAATCACTTTAGTTACAGGCAGATATCATCAAATTAGAGCACAAATGGCGGCCATGGGATGTCCGATCATCGGCGATCTTAAATATGGAAGCAAATTCCATTTTTCCGGAGAAGGGATCGCCTTGCATCATGGGCGTTTGGAATGTATCCATCCAGTGACAAAGGAATCATTGTCATTCCACACCGATCACATGTTCCCTTCGTCGATCCAATCTTTTCTTTAGATAAAAAATGGCGAACAAGAGACCTATGAAACCGATCAATGCGGCGAATAAATTGATATAGGAAAAAGCAGTGATGTAGGTTTGCGCAAAACTCTCCATCACGATCTTTGCCGTGTGTTCAGAAAGATTTTGATAGGCTTGCATCGCGGATGGACAGTTCGCAAGAAGTCCTTCAAATTGATTGATATCGAATGATCTTGTCTCCGGATTCCTAGCGAGGTCCTTTTCGAGACCATTGTAATGGATATGCAGGAAAAGCGCTCCAATAATGGCAAGGCCAAGTGTCGTTGCAAATTGCCTGGCCGTATTGTAAAAAGCCGAAGTGATCCCTCGTTTTTTTGTAGGAACTTCGTGCATTAGTGCTACAAAGCTTGGTGAAAGGATCATCGGTATGCCTGCTCCGAACGGAATCAGAACAGGCAGCAGGAGATAGACATCTCTTGTGCTCGGATAAAAAGCAAACCACAGCAAAGAGAAGATGACCAATAAAAAACCGGTGATCACTGGGAGCTTTGGGCCGTATTTGTCTACCAGAAAACCTCCCAATGGTGCAAAGACCATTACAGGCACATTGGAAATCAGGCTCAAGAGACCGGACTCAGATGGAGAATAATGCAGGATCTCTTGAAAATACATCACCCAAAAGACCGTGGTCATAAGCAAAAAAGAAACGCAGACGATGCACAGCATCGCTCCAATAAAATTTTTGTTCCTGAAAAGAGAAAAATCGATCAAAGGATCCTTTTGAAAACGGTCGGCAGTAAAAAACCATATGATCAATCCAATTCCACATAGAATGAGCAAGAGGGTCATTGCCGATGTCCATCCCCAGCTTTTTGCTTGCATAAGACCAAGAACAAGCGCAATGATCCCGCTGCCAAAAGTGACGAGCCCTAAAACGTCAAAAGTTTCCCGTTTTTTTTCTGAACGAGGAACAAAAATCAGGGTCAGCAAAAGACCGATTGCAGCGATAGGGAGGTTGATCCAGAAAATGTATCTCCAGGATAAATATTGGGTAAAAAATCCACCGATCGTAGGACCCAACGCGAGAAAGACAGATCCGATGCTTACGTAAATTCCTATTGCTTTACCACGCTCATTCTGAGGAAAAGCCGAATACAGAATCGCAGATGTCGAGGGGATCAATAAAGCGCCGCCGATCCCTTGAATGCTTCGGCTGAAAATCAGCCACCAACCTGTGAAGCTCAGACTACATAAGGCAGACGATGCCGCAAAAATCAAGAGGCCTAAGCAGAAAATTTTTCGGTGTCCGAAAATATCGCCCAGTCTGCCTCCTGCCAGCAACAGAGTAGTCAGAACCAAAAGATAAGAATTGATGATCCATTGCAGGCCGATTGCAGGAATTCCCAGTTCTCTTTGAATGGTCGGCAGACTGACAGGCAAGATCGTTTGGTCCAGGAAAATCGTGGAAATGGAACTCGCCATAGCGATCAGGACCCACCATTTACGCACAGGATGATGATTCATGGATTATTCCTTAATAATTCAACGATTTGCACCGCATTCAAAGCAGCCCCTTTCAACAGCTGGTCGCCGACTACCCAGAATTCTAACGTATTTGAAAGCGAAAGATCTTCTCGGATCCTTCCGCAAAAAACAGAGTCTTGCCCCATAGCGTCCAATGGCATAGGAAAACGGTTCTGCTCGCGATCTTCAAATACACTCACTCCAGATGTTTTATTCAATATAGCACAGGCCTTTTCTTTTGTAATCGGACGGTGAAATTCCACGTTCAATGCCTCAGAATGCACTCTTAAAATCGGGACCCTGACACACGTTGCGGAAACAGCGATAGTCTCATCTTCTAAAATTTTCCTCGTTTCGTAAAGCATTTTCAATTCTTCCTCGACATACCCATTTTCTTTCAAAGGGGAATCATGAGTAAAGAGGTTGAAGGCGTATTGGAAAGGAAACACCTTCCTAGTAAACGTCTTTTGCTCTAAATATGCCTTTGTTTCCAGTTTTAATTCTTCCATCGCCAAAGCTCCCGCTCCGCTTGCAGCCTGGTAAGTTGCAGCAATAATGCGCTTGATGCCGAACTCGCGATGAAGTGGAGCGAGAGGCATCAGCATGATGGCTGTAGAACAATTGGGATTGGCGATGATCCCTTTGTGATTTTTTAGGGCATGGCTGTTGATTTCAGGGATCACTAGAGGAACCTCGGGGTCCATGCGGAAGAAGGAACTGCAATCCACCACGACCGCTCCTTCTTGAACTGCAATAGGTGCATGATCTTGAGCGATCTTTCTGCCGGCGCAGAAAATGGCAATGTCGCTTGCTTTGAAACAGCCCTTTTTTAAAATCTGAAGAGGAATATTCTTTCCATGAAAGGAAACGGATTTGCCTTGAGAGCGCTCCGAAGCAAAACAGGACAGGCTTTTCACAGGTAAGCGTTTTTTTTCAAGCACCCGCAGGACTTCTTGTCCCACAGCTCCTGTTGCTCCGACTACGGCTAGGCGAAAGGATGATTTTTCCGGCATATTAAGTTAATATTAATCCCTACACGTTTTGGTTGCCATGCAAACTTGTAAATTCTATATCTAAAGAATGAAATATGGTTTTTTTCTCCTACTTTTGCTTGTTTCCGGATGCATGGTCGGACCCAATTATCAGAAGCCTGAGATTGCCATGCCCTCGGAATTCGCAGAGGAGAAAAAAGGAGCGGACCCTTGTGATTCCAATGCAGATCTATGCCAATGGTGGAAGCAATTCGATGATCCTGTTTTAGATTCTTTGATCACAGAAGCTGCACAAGCTAATTTTGATATCCGGATCGCTTTGGAGAAAATTTTTCAGGCTCGTTCCCAATATCGGGTCCAAAGCGCACATTTATGGCCTGAATTCGATTTTAATGCCGTAGCGACACGCTCTCGAATCAGTCGCAATTTATTTAATACTCAAAATGCCGCTTCAGCTGCAGCTGTAAACAATATCTTTCCCACTTATGAAAGTTTTTTCCAGGTTGGATTCGATGCGATTTGGGAATTTGATATTTTTGGAAAATTTCGACGCGCAAAACAGGCAGCATATTACGATTGGGAGGCATCTAAAGAAGACGCCCAGGTTGTATTGATTACGACATTGAGCGAGGTCGCGCGCAATTACGTGAGTATTCGCGCTCTGCAAAAAAAAATCGATCTCGCCTATCAAAAAGTCCAGGTTGATGAAATAGAGCTCGCACTGACACAGGATCTATATCAGTCCGGACTCAACAATGAGATCCAACTGGATGCACTGATATCTACTCTGGAAAAAGATAAAGCTTCTATTCCTGTTTTGGAAACCTCCTTTAAACAGACACTTTTTGCCCTCGCCGTCCTTTTGGGACAACAGCCCGAAAATCTGATTGCGCAGTTTAATGAAATCAAACCCATTCCTTCTGCTATAAACCGAGTGCCTATTGGACTCCCTTCCGATCTGTTGCGAAGAAGGCCAGATATCAGACGTGCAGAAAGGCAACTTGCAGCAGCTACAGAACAAATAGGCGTCGCCGTTGCAGACCTTTTCCCTCATATTTCTTTAACAGGAAATTCAATCTTTGGATCGCCATTTCAAGGTTCATCTATCGGATTTCAAAGTATTAAACTCGGTAAATTATTCAATGGTTCCAGCAACTTTTGGAGCTTGGGACCAGGTCTTCATTGGAATGTATTCGACTTTGGAAAGACGAGAGCGAATATCGATGTGTATAATTCATTGCAACGACAGGCTCTTCTCTCTTACGAGCAGACTGTCATTACTTCCTTGCAAGATGTGGAGGCAGCTCTTGTCGCTTATTTTGAAGAACAGAAAAGAAGAGATTTTTTAGGCGATCAAGTAGAAGCAAATCAACGTGCGCTACTTCTCACAAATGATTTGTATCAAACAGGATTGGCCAATGAGCAGCAGGTGTTGGATGCAAGAAAAACGTTGATCGAATCTGAAACCACGCTGATCGAAAGTGAACAGTCGTTTACAAGCGATCTCATTTCTCTTTACAAAGCACTTGGGGGAAATTGGGAATGTTCTTATACTCCCTAATTATTACTATAATTATCTTTTTTAAACGTAAAAATCTTCGATGTAAAAAAATAGATCATTATTAAACCATTGGTTATAATACCTAGTCAACGATTCCGAGGCCGAATGCGACACCACGTATTGAATGCGATCGAAGATGGAATACGCGCTATTGAGTTTTTAAAGCGATCTGACAGTTTAGATTTCATTGAAGCATCTGCTCAATGGATGGCGGAGTGTTTTAAAAATGGCAACAAGTTGCTGATCGCAGGCAATGGCGGCAGCTTATGCGATGCCATGCATTTTGCTGAAGAATTAACGGGTATTTTTCGCGCAAAGCGCAAAGCACTGCCTGCTATCGCTTTGTCCGATCCCGGCCATATGACCTGTACTGCAAACGACCTTGGCTTCGATCGGATATTTGCAAGAGCAATTGAAGCTTTCGGCAAGCCTGGAGATATTTTTGTCTCTTTGACGACAAGCGGCAACTCGCCTAATTTATTGGAAGCGGTATCTGTGGCAAAACGAATCGGCTTAAGAACGATTTCATTTCTTGGCAAAACAGGCGGCAAATTCAAAGGCCAAAGTGATTTGGAATGGATCGTCGAGGGATTTGTATATTCCGATCGGATTCAGGAAGCTCATATGACTGCGATACACATCATCATCGAAATGATAGAAAAAATCATGTTCCAAGACGAAGGTCTAGTTCCCTTGGAAGAGTGCCTGAAAGGATCTTTTTAAATGTTGTTCGAAAGATGGATTTTAGATATCATTGAAGAAAAAAAATCTTTTCCATTAGTAAAATCTTTTCTTTATGGGGCTAGCACGATCTATCGACTGGCTTCTGCCTCGAAACATATCGCCCATGAGAAAAAATGGCTCAAAGCAAAAAAAGCTTCCATACCTGTTATCAGCATTGGCAACATCGTCGCCGGAGGCACAGGTAAGACGCCTTTAGTTCGGCTTTTAGCAGCAGAGCTTGTGAAAGATAAGAAAGTGGCTATTTTAACGCGCGGCTACCGTTCTGCAATTGAACATTCCGGAGAGGTCGTCGAAATATCCAGTGAAATAGGTGCTAGGATACCTGTCGCTTTGTGCGGGGACGAACCCAGAATGCTTGCCGTACAAGTACCTGAAGCGCAAGTCTGGGTCGGTAAGGACCGTAAAGAATCTGCCAGAAGGGCTGCCATTGCGGGAGCCGATGTAGCTATTCTTGATGATGGGATGCAATACCGAAGCCTTGAAAGGAACTTCGAGATCGTCTCTATGGATGCAGAAGATCTGTTCGGCAAAGGATATTTTCTGCCTAGAGGTTTTTTGCGGGACCATCCGCGGCGGTTGTCCGAAGCGGACCTCATCGTGGTGAACCCTATTCGTGATAAGGGACATTACGATGAGATACAAGCGCGGTTATCGACCTATACTGAATCGCCTATTGTTGGGATGAGGCTTCGCATCGATCACGCTCAGGAGTGGTGCCATAAAAAGATTGGAGCATTTTGCGCGCTCGCCAAGCCCGATCGTTTTTTTGCGACTTTAAAGCAGGCGGGAAGCATGATTGTTCATAGCTTGACAGCGTTAGACCACATGCCGATTCCAAAAAAGCATTTGGAAAATTTCTCAAATGCATCTGCGGAACAGGGAGCCGAAGTTTTGGTGTGCACAGAAAAAGATTGGGTCAAACTTCCTGAACATCTAAAACTCAGTTTGCCGATCGTCATTTTGAAAACAAGTTTGGAAATCGTCTTTGGCCAGGAATCGTGGCAGGGATTGATCCAAAAAATTAAAAATACCGAGGTATGAGATGAGCGAAGAATGTAAAATAACCCTACCCAAATTGGGGGAAAGCATCCTCAGCGCAACAATTGTCCAATGGTTCAAGAATGTGGGCGATGAGATCCAACTCGACGAACCCCTTTTGGAAGTCTCTACCGACAAGGTCAACAGTGAAATTCCCTCTCCGGTATCGGGATTTATAAAGGAAATCCTCGCACAGCCAGACCAAGAATTAAAAGTTGGCGATCCTCTTGCCGTCATCGTACAGCGTTTTGAAAAGGGCGTTGCTCCTTCCCAAGTGAAAAAGCCTCTCGAACAGCCTCAAAAAGAAACCAAAACCTCCTCTTCAGAATTCGCGGGCTTCTATTCACCTGCTCTTTTGCGGCTTGCTCAGGAAAAAGGGATCGCCTTGGATGAACTGCAGAACATCAAAGGTACAGGTGAAGGCGGACGTTTGACGAAAAAGGATTTAGAAGTTTATTTGGCAACTCCGCGTGCCTCGGCACCAGCCCTTATTCCTCCTAAAACTTCTACTCCTCCTTCAGGAGAAGTGGAACGGCTGAAAATGTCGGGAATGAGAAAAGCGATCGCAGACAATATGGTCCGCTCCTTTTACGAAGCACCCCACGCTTCCTTGATCAGTGAAGTGGATGTCACCGGAATGCTCAAAGTCATTCAAAGAGAGAAAGAGGGATTTTTCGCAAAACATGGCGTGAAATTGACCATCACCAGCTTCGTAGCTCGCGCGATCGCTAAAGCGCTGAAGGAGTATCCCCTGATCAATTCCTCTCTTGAAGAGGATACGATCGTGATCAAACGGTTTGTGAATTTGGGGATCGCTGTAAGTGTAGAACAGGGGATCATGGTCCCCGTTATCAAACATTGCCAGAGAATGGGCCTGCCCGCTATTGCCAAAGCCCTGGCAGAATTATCCGAAAAGGCCCGCACAGGGAAATTATCTCCGAATGACGTCGTCGATGGCACGATCACACTGACAAATTTTGGCATGTCTGGAATTGCGATCGGCATTCCGATCATTCGTTATCCTGAGGTTGCAATTGTCGGGATTGGCGCAACTCAAAAAAAGGTAGTGGCACTCGATGATGAAACGTTTGGAGTCCGTTCAATGATGCACGTATCCTTGACATTCGACCACCGTGTGCTTGACGGTATGTATGGCTGCGGATTTTTGGGTTCATTGAAAAAACACATGGAAGAAGACCTGAATCTTGATTAGACAACCTATTGAATTAAACAGGTTTTGGGATTCTTTAAATATTTTTTGTCGATCCTTTTCTGCATTTCTATGATTAACCAATTCTGATAATCTCTGTAATGGAAAATTGAATAGGGTCTTTCAGCGGTACAAAAAAAACGATATTGTTTTTTATGTTCAAGTGAATCGTAATTTCCTAAATAACTGGTTGCGAAAATGGAATTAAAATAAGCTAAGGTTGTATTTACAATATTTCTACCTTGCTCGGAAAGATACAAAGATAAATCCTCTAAACTCTCAATAGTTAGCTTATAAGTCCAAGGACTAATACTAGTTGATTTCACGAGCTTGATTTGTGCTTCTTTGAAATTAAGGTCTTTGACAGGCACAAGGATCCCATCACGCGTGATTCTGCAATTAAAAACAAAGAATGGAATAGGTAGAGATACATCGAAAGAATTAGATCTTTGATTCATTTCTTTTACGTCTGAATCTGTTATGATCTGAGGAAGCTTAGATAGATTTTTGGCTGCAAGCCGATCGGTAAAATTGGCACGCAAGGCTGTTTTTATGTTGTCCGATAAACTTCCCCAAGTCATGTGCTGTTCTTTTAGATCTAATCCGAGTCTTTCGCAAACCAATCTTAATATTTTTTCATCAGCTCGTAAATCTTTACAAGTTCTAGTCAGTAAACCAATTTGATTGGTTTGCAGTAACTCACAAATGCAATAAAGAATATCTTTTGGGAGTCCTTTTAAAGGAGATTTATTTGAAGATGCATCAATCTTGTCGACTATCTTAGTACGAGGAAATATTGCAGTGATCATAGTAACGAAGGACTATCCTTCTGCGGAAGAGTAGCCTGGAACCCCATCTAGCAGATACAGGTTTTCTGTTTTTATGATGTCGTGGCCTGCTTGCTGCAGATTTTGGTATAATGCGATCACCTCTTCAGGAGTTGCGGTGCGACCTTTTTCTTTGTGTGTAAAACGGCAACGCCATTGTTCGATGCAAAAAGTCTCAGGAATTCCTTCGGGCCAAATCTTCACCCCTCGGTTGCTGATCATATTCAATTGCAGAGTATTCGACTTTAGAGAAGCCATTTCGTTCCGAAATGTCTCCGCAGAGTTTTTAGAGTAGATATATACGTCCACGCCGACTAGCGTTCTTTTGACTTTGCTCTGCTCTTTTTCAACATGGAGAGTTTCGACTTTGCTGGAAGCTTGGTAAGATACGGGTTGGAAATGTTCCGGCTTGCTTCCAAGATTTTTTACAACTGCTTCAGCAAATTCCTTTGTTCCGACTTTGATTTTGCTTTTACCTTCTTTAAAAATATCGTAAGTGTGGATCCCTTCTTCGATCGTATGCAGCCAGGCATTATGGATTCTGGATGCTACTTCAGTTTGTCCGATGTGCACCAGCATTAGCACCGAAGCCAGCATGAGCCCTGATGGATTGGCTAAATTTTGTCCTGCGCGTCTCGGCGCCGAGCCATGGATCGCTTCGAACATAGCTCCTTTATCGCCAATATTTGCAGACCCAGCAAGGCCCACAGATCCAGAAATTTGAGCTGCGACATCGGATAGAATATCTCCATATAAATTCGGCATGACGATCACATCGAAAGCTTCGGGAGTGTCCGCGAGCTTTGCGGCTCCGATGTCGACGATCCAATGTTCATTTACAATATCGGAATATTCCTTGGAAATCTCATCGAATACCTTGTGAAACAGTCCATCGGAAAATTTCATAATATTGTCTTTAGTAAAGCAGGTCACTTTTTTTCTGCCGTGATGCCGTGCGTATTCAAAAGCATAGCGGATGATCTTTTCCGATCCTTGACGGGAAATGAGTTTGATCGACTCGCAGACATCAGGAGTCAACCGGTATTCGATTCCTGCATACAGATCTTCTTCGTTTTCCCGGACGATCACGACATTCATATTCGGATGCTTGGTCGCGACAAATGGATGATAAGAAACACATGGACGCACATTTGCATACAGGCCCAAAGAAGTCCGTATCGTCACATTGAGGCTTTTAAATCCTCCTCCCTGAGGTGTTGTGATCGGAGCTTTTAAAAAGACCTTGCATTGGCGTATGATGTCCCACGTGGATGGTTCGATGCCTGTAGGATGTCCTTTGAGATACACCTTTTCGCCGATTTCAACAGTGTGGATATCCAAATCCGCTCCGGCTTCCTTCACTACATGTAAAGTCGCCTTCATGATTTCAGGTCCGATGCCATCACCGTGGGCGACAACGATAGGAATTTTAGAGCTCATCTGGAATTCGCGTCCTTTGAAAGAATTTTTTTTTGAAGACTTCAAGCATAATCAAAGCTATACTAACTTTTTCCAGAGTTTATTTCTAATTGAAATGAAATTCAAGAAAGATGAGAGGGTTAATTGCTAAAAGATCTTTTTAACGAGCAGAGGCAATACATCGATCATTTTTTTGATCATGTCGATATTCAGAAAGCTGAAGAGATATTGAAGACCTTTTCTCAATGCAAGGGATTGATTGTATTCACGGGGATCGGCAAAAGCGGGATCATCGCTGAAAAAATCGCCATGACACTGACTTCTACAGGAACGAAGGCCCTTTATTTAGCCCCAACTAATTTTTTACACGGCGACATTGGGATCTTAAATTCTGAAGATCTCTTTGTCATGATCAGCAAAAGCGGAGAAACAGAAGAGCTTTTGAACCTCCTTCCATACATAAAGAAGAGGCAAGTCAAGACTATTTCGATCGTTTCAAATCCCCAAAGCCGGCTGGCTAAGATTAGCGATCTGAGCATTTTTCTTCCTGTGCAAAAAGAACTTTGTCCTTTCGACCTGGCTCCTACGACATCGACGGCTATTCAGTTGATTTTTGGAGATGTGATGGCGGTTGCTTTAATGAAAGC
Source organism: Rhabdochlamydiaceae bacterium (assembly GCA_035478995.1). Lineage (GTDB taxonomy): Bacteria > Chlamydiota > Chlamydiia > Chlamydiales > Rhabdochlamydiaceae > DATIJE01. The sequence continues at coordinate 26,791 of DATIJE010000030.1, forward strand.
CAAAGAATTCAGCCTGGACCAATATATCCAGTCCCATCCATCGGGTTCGATCGGTAAAAAAATGACCCTGAAGGTTGAAGATATCATGATCAAGGGAGAACAAATCCCCATTTGCAATCCTCACGATCGTCTTTCTCAAGCGCTGATCGAGCTTTCTAATAAAAAATGCGGCTGCCAGTTAATCGTAGACGAGCAGCGCAATCTGTTAGGAATTTTCACCGATGGAGATTTACGCCGCTCCTTGCAATGCCAGGGGTCTTCGGTCCTCGATCGGAACATGCATGAATTGATGACCCATTCTGCGATTTCTATCGGAAGAGATCTCCTTGCTTGGGATGCTTTAAAAATCATGCAGAAAGACCCTAAAAGATGGGTCATGGTGTGTCCGGTACTCGAAAACAACAAAGTAGTCGGCATCATCCGCATGCACGATATTATCCAGGCAGGCCTTTCTTAAAACAAAGATTTAAACTGGACTTTTGCGGTCAAAGATGAAATGATGGGGTTCAGATCCAAATAAAAGAATCGTATGGATAACTTAGCATATATTCTTATCCTGATTGTTTTTTTTCTCGGCTATTCTGCGATCATTCTAGAATATTATATCAAAATCAACAAATCCGCATCTGCTTTGTTCATCGCAGTTGGATGCTGGGTAGTTTATTTTGTATTCAGTCAGTATCCCTTACAGCAAAATATGATGAAGCTGTCGAGCAATGTCGGAAACGTTTCGCAGATTATTTTTTTCTTGATGGGTGCTATGGCCCTGGTCGAACTTGTCGATTCTCACAAGGGATTCAGGTTGATCACCGAATTCATCCACACCTCGTCAAAAAGGGTGATGATGTGGATTGTTTGCACGGTCGCTTTTTTTCTATCAGCTGTCCTGGATAATTTAACGACCACCATTTTAATGATTTCCTTATTGCGCAAAATCATTCCCGACCGGAAGGAAAGGTTCCTTTTATTATGTCTCGTAGTCATTGCTGCAAATGCAGGCGGAGCATGGACCCCGATTGGAGATGTTACGACTACAATGTTGTGGATCAATGGACAGGTTTCATCCGCTGCCATTGTAAAGGCATTGATCATCCCCAGCATCATTTCCCTCTTAGTTCCCTTGGCCTGGTATACATTCAAAACTAAAGGTTCTTTTCACACGGAAAAAAGGGTCAAAGAAACTCCCGAACCCGGAGCGAAATTGATTTTTTGTTTGGGGATTGGAGGCCTTGTCTTTGTTCCAGTGTTCAAGGCGCTGACAGGCCTACCTCCTTTTATGGGAGTCATGATCGCCCTTGCGGTGGCATGGATTGCAACCGATCTTCTGCATTACAAGCATGAAAAGCGGCACTATTTACGAATTCCTCACGTGTTGACACGGATCGATACTTCAGGAATCTTATTTTTCTTAGGCATTCTTTTATGCGTAAATGCCCTTGAGGCTGCAGGGGTCTTGCACGATGTGGCAACCTGGCTCAATCAGGAAGTGAAAAATCAGGCCATGATCGCGACTCTGATCGGGATCATTTCTGCTATTGTCGATAACGTCCCTCTGGTAGCTGCAACAATGGGAATGTATCCTTTGAACGAATTTCCAATGGATTCCCAATTCTGGCATATGATTGCCTATGCTGCAGGAACAGGCGGAAGTATTCTGGTCATCGGTTCATCTTCAGGCGTAGCGCTAATGGGAATGGAAAAAGTCGACTTCGTCTCCTACTTCAAGAAAGCATCGCTCCCAGTCCTGATCGGGTATTTGGTGGGGATGGGCGTCTTCCTGTTATTGGTAAAACTAAATATTTTAGTATATATTCATTAATCTTCTTTTCCTACTCATTTTCATTTAATACGAGATAAAAACTTCTGCTTTTCTCCTATGAGTTTGACAAGTTTTTGGAAAATTTTTTGGAAAATAATTGCGATAAAAGCGCGATATTTTGTATGTTGTATGCTTCCTTAAGACACAAAGTTCGAAAGAGCTAAAACGAAAGGAAAAGTGTGGCAGAAGCCATGCAAGCTGTTTTGACAGTAGAAGTGAA
>DATIJE010000031.1:0-14691 GCA_035478995.1 Rhabdochlamydiaceae bacterium
AAGCTGGAACGACACTTAGGGAATCTTGTGTCGCTAAGATCGGCGCGTCCAAATCCTGTTTTTGTTCCAATGCATACAAAGCTGTGGCCACTTTCGTAATACTCGCGGGGTAAGAAGGAGTATGGGCATTTTTTTCGTAAAGGACCATTCCTGTGTCAGCATTGATCAAAATTGCTGACTTCGCTGCAATATTTAACTTAAGTTGTTGAGCATGAATTGAGAAGAAAAATACCGAAAAGAAAATGACACAAAATTTGCAGAACACGCCTAACTCCACTCCCTCGAAAGAGACTTCACGCTCTCTCCTTAAAGATAAAACATCGCCGTAAAATGGGAAAGGATCAAATTATTTACGTAAATCTTTAAAAAAAAGAGAGAAACTGATCTATATTAAGAATTTAGTTGATAAATCTTGACAAAGGTATTTTTTACACGCTAAAATAAACGTGAAGGGGTCTAATGGGGAGGACCTGATGATTAACCCAATTCAGCTAGATGAGGCTTTTAACGAGTTCGCGAAAAATCCAACAAAATGGGTGCCCGACGGGGTCATTCAAGTGAACCTTTCACTACTCCAAGATCTAGGTCTTTTGAACCAAGCCCAATTTGAACAAGCCTCCATCGACAACATCACCCACTATTTTCACGTGGTCGAAACACCGGACAAAGTCACTCTATTTAATCAGCAATTCGCCATCTGGATCGTCCCAAAGCTCGTGGACGATAATCCCACTACACTGACTTATGTCTCACTTCTAAATCATAATAAACCGCATTTGGAGCTCGTTTTCTCGACTTCAGGAGTTTACAATACCCCAAAGTATATCCTCAAGATCCTACAGCATTTTCTCACTGAAGTTTTGGATACGGAGGCAGTCATCTCAGCGATCGGGAAAAAACAATAAAAAGCGATGTAAATTAGACTCTTAAGTTTTTTTGATGAGGGTAAGCACGTTGTACGAATGCTGCCTCTCATAATGCACTTCGTCCATGTATTGAAGAATAAGTAGAATGCCAACCCCGCCTTCCGGCCTTTCTTCCAGGGACTTTTGCAGATCGATCTTCTTGGACTGCAGTAGAGGGTTAAAAGGCTGTCCTTTGTCCATAATTGTAAACTGGATCCATTTTTCAGAGGGAATCGTACAAATGATCTCGATGGGACCCTTTTCCTCTTTATAGGCATGCTGAATCACATTGACTAATGCTTCCTCCATCGCCAATTCAAGTTTTCGGGTTTCTTCAACAGAAAATCCGGCTTCTGAAGAATGTTCTCGAACCCATTGCATCATTTCGTTCAATGACTCGAGCTTAGCTTGGAAAATCGATCGATACGTTTTTGGGGTGGGTTGTTCCATTAAGTCTTTTCTCTCTACCATTTCTGAATGATCATTCCATCTACAATTTTTTGTGCAAGATGACGATATAATGGAACTGCGACATCGTCTTGCGCCCCTTCTATGGAATCTAGTTGTCCTAGCGAAAAGCTGATGGTCGATTGCCGTCTTCCTTTAGAATTGATCATTGAGACTTCGCGCAGATTGTCGGAATCGATGTAATCGTAATCGGCATCGGCTGTCACAATGACCGGGCCGACTTCTACTTCTTCAGTTGCAGAATTGATTAGGGATACTTCCGCGGAAATCATTCTTCTCCCTTCGACGGGCATGAGATTTTTTTTCAGTTTCCCGCTGAGGTCTTTACGATCATATCGATAGCCAATTCTATCGCTTCCATCGGAAAAAACGATGACTTTCAACACATATTGTCCATTATTTTGCACGCACTCAAATGCACCAGAGGCACTGAGCATTCTTACCAACTCGTTCGTCAACTGGCCTGCAGAATCGCCTACAACATATGGCACAGTGATCGTAGAGCGCCCACTTTCCGGCCCATCTATCCGATAACCGCAAGAGGAAAATAAAATCATGCAGGGTAAAAACAGGCGGACTGTAGACCGGATCAAGGATCTACCTCTTGATCCGTTTTATCTTGAAGAGCCTGGATCAAAGAAGCTTTAGAGCTATTAAAGCCTTGTATTTCATCCTGCTCTCCCTCATCAGAGGTAGATATCTGTTTTTCTGTTTGTGCGAATAGCTCATCCGTTCTTTTGACGGTTTCCATTTCTTCGGCTTGGATAGCTGCTTTTAAATAAGCCTGCTCGCTAGAATCGGTGTTAGAGAGCTCAGGAGACTGTTCATTGACTTGATTTTCCAATTCGACTTTTTGCTGATTGCTTGAACCGGATGTATTTTTTTGTTTTTTATTTTTGCCATTCTGTTTCAAATTCAATGCGTCGAGCCTCTTCTCAGAAAGTTTCGCGGCATGAGTTGCAGGATAATTGGACACGACTTTATTATAATAGATGATCGAAGCATGCGGTTTTTTGGTCCGTTCAAAATATTGTCCGGTTTCGAATAAACTTGCCGCATAAACTTCTTGCATATCGAGAAACATTTTCTCCGCTATCACAACCCTGTCCTCGCCTGGAAAATCCAAACGGAATTTACGCAGATTGATTTCAGCCAAATCCAAGAAATCGGGATCGGGATATTGTTTTTTACATTGTGTAAGATAGACCTCTCCAATTCCGATATAGCTTTCAGCCGCGAGCGGATTCTTTGGAAATCGACGGATCAAAGTTTGAAATGCCTCAACGCTAGATTTAAATTCTTCTTCTTTGAACAGTAATTTTGCCTTGCCGAAAAGAGCCTTTGCAGCCAATTCATCATGAGGCAATGCTGTAATGACTTCTTCATAGATATTAAGCGCATCTTCTCGCGCGGGAAGAATTTTTGGCATACCTTCCCAACCGAGGACCCGCTTTTTGGCGCCATTTTGAAATTTTTCTGCGATTGAAAACTTATACTGGATCGCATCTTCAAAATGTTTAGGAGTTGCATTTCGTTTAAGATATGTGGAGAAATACTGATTCGATTCTTCGAATTCTCTCAAATTGAAATACCCGACTCCAAGATAAAATAAAGATTCATTGGCAAAGGGTGTAGAAGGAAAATTTTTTGTTATAATCATTGCTTGATGGATCAATTCTTCCCAGTCCTTTTTCTGATAAGCATCCATGGCTGCGCTATAATGTTCTTGAACCGACATGGTTGCCAATTCTTGATTATTGACCAATCTGCCGCCTTGCAACGTGTATCCTCCATAAACGTCAAAACTAATCGTTGTCAAAAGGATAGAAAGAGAACAAAGATAAAATTTAGATAATTTCATAAAGCAAGCCCTATTTAATATTAAAACATAGTAACGGAATAGATTATTCTATTCAATTTTTGTGTTCGAGAGATCTGAGAGCAGGCAGCCGTCGCAGGCTCTCTTCGAGCTTTTTATCAAACTGAACGCCCCAATTCGAGTCGATGTCCACAATTCCAATAACGGTATTTTGCGCTTGGAACTCGATCCGCACCGAGGTTGTGCCCGGGAATGAGCGGAACAGGTTTTTCAGTTCCAGGACATGGCTAAAACGAATGGAATCTGCATCGACTTTTAAAAGCAATGACGAAGGCTTCTCTTTTTTTACTTCTTTTTGCTTCTGGGCATATCTAGGTGTTTCTTGACGAAATGTATTCATTTTTACCTGCATTTTAGCTCGATCATAGGCAGTATCGCACGTCTGGACCATCTCTTCATCGACTTTCGTCAGATCCCCCAGCCATCGGCACTGTAACTTTGTATTTCCTTCTTGCTTGTCTACTTGCAACACAGCATAGATCAATTGATTTTCAACTAGCAAATAACTTTTTTCTTCATACATATCTGGCCAAACAGGCAATTCAAGCCTTTCCGAGGCATCGCTTATCGCCAAAATGGCAAATTTTCTTTGGCTTTTGGAAGCGAGTTTGACTTCTACTGTCTCGATAATGAAAGCGGCCCGGCATACGCTGTCAGGCTCCAGCGTGCATAAGTGATGCAGAGGAATGCACGACAATCTAGGGAGAAGGTCACGAAAATCGTCCAAAGGATGGCCTGTGAGATAAAATCCCAGCAGTTCATTTTCTCTCTTGAGAATTTGCTGTTTAGAAACGGTTTGTTTCGTTTCAGGAGGCGTAGAAAAGTGGGCTTCTTGACTATCTTCAATCAATGCAAATAAATTCATCACACCTTTGGCCGCTTCTTTTTGCTCGCGGGCCGCGGTCTCATACATCGGGTCTACGCTCTCGATCAATGCCTGGCGAGGCCAGCGGGTAAAATCAAAACATCCTGCTTCGATTAACAGTTCGACAACTTTCTTGCCGACCTTCTTGGTATCGATCCGTTTGAAAAAATCGTACAAGGACTTAAACGAACCTTTTTTAGTCCTTTCTTCAATAATAGATTCAACGACCCCTTCCCCAACTCCTTTGATGCCGGTCATTGCAAAACGGATTCCACGAGAGGTTGCGACAAATTCTTTTCCCGATTCATTGATATCAGGAGCGAGAATGGAGATGGACATAGATGGACATTCGCGGATAATTTTTGCTACTTTGGAAAGATCGTCTCGATCGGACGTCATCAATGCAGCCATCCATTCTCCCGGATAATTTGCCTTTAAGTACGCTGTGACATACGTCAGGAAACCGTAAGCTGCGGCGTGCGATTTATTGAATCCATACGATGCAAACTTCTCTACCTTGTCGAAGATGTGCATCGAAGTTGCTTCATCGATCCCATTTTCGAGAGCTCCGCATCGGAATTTTTCTCTCTGGCGGGCCATCTCTTCTTTGTCTTTCTTTCCCATGGCGCGGCGCAGAACATCTCCTTCCCCAAGTGTATATTTTGCCAGCCTGCTGGCAATTTGCATCACCTGTTCCTGGTAGACCATGATTCCATAAGTTTCAGCTAAGATGTCTTCCATCAGGAGATGATCGATCTCGATGATTTCTCTGCCGTGCTTGCGGTTGATGAAGGAGGGAATCATCTCCATCGGACCTGGACGATACAGCGCGCCCACAGCGATGATCTCTTCGAACTTATCGATATGTAGCTGTTTAGCGAGATCTTGCATGCCTCCCGATTCCAGCTGGAATATTCCTAACGTCTTGCCTTGGTTCAACAGATCGAAGGTGGTTTTATCTTCCAATGGCAAATCCACCCAATCGATCTCGATTCCGCGACTGCTCTTAATCGCATTTACTGCACTCTGAATGGATGTGAGTGTCTTTAAACCGAGAAAATCGATCTTCAACATTCCCACTGCTTCAACGGGCTTCATGGAAAACTGAGTGACGGCAATTTCGGAATCCTTAGCATTGCAAATGGGAATATGCTCCATAATCGGATCGCCGCCAATGATGAGTCCAGCTGCATGGATTCCAGTATTGCGGACCGACCCCTCTAATTTCCTCGCGATATCGATGAGTTTGTGGACTTCTTCATCCGAATCGTAAATCGTTCTCAGTTCGGGATCGATTTCCAACGCCTTTTCGATTGTCATGTTCAAATCTTCGGGGACCAATTTAGCAATTGCATTGACTTTAGATAATGGAACGCTCAAGACCCGTCCGACATCCTTTATCGCCATCTTGGCCTTCATTGTGCCAAATGTGATGATCTGCGCGACCTTGTCCTTTCCATATTTGCGGACAGTGTAATCGATGACTTCCGATCGTCTTTCCATACAGATGTCCACATCGATATCAGGATAAGAAATTCGTTCAGGATTGATAAAACGCTCAAAGAAAAGATTGAAGCGCAGCGGTTCGATATCAGTAATCCCTATCAAATATAAAATGATGGAACCTGCTCCCGATCCTCTTCCCGGCCCCATCGGTATTTTCTGATCCTTAGCCCATGCGATAAAATCGTAGACGATCAACAAGTAATCGCACATTCCCTTCGAAGTGATGATATCCAGTTCATCAGTCAAACGGCTGCGCACCACATCCATCGGAGCGCGATCAGGATATTTTGCTTTCACTTTTGCAAGGCGTTCGGGAGTGTATCTCTTTTGCACTCCATCTTCGCATAACTTCCTTAAGAATTTCTCCGCTTCTAAAGTGCGTTCTTTTTTTGTAAACTCTTTCTCTGTGAGGTGAGGAGGAATATAAACGGGGTAGTACTTGGTTTTAAAGTCCATCTCGAAATTGCAACTATCGGCAATGGCAACGCTCGCGTCCAAAGCTTCAGGAATGTCTGAAAATAATGCACTCATTTCCTGAGGAGATTTAAAATAAAGCTCATGAGAAGGCATGGTTTGCCGCTTTGGATTGAGAACGCGCATTTTAGGATTGCCGAAAGAGTCTTTCTCCCAGATTTCAACTGGTTCTCCCGACTGAATGTTCATCAAGATTTCGTGTGCGCGCCAGTCCTCTCGATCAATATAGTGGGAATCATTCGTTGCGATGCATGGAATTCCCAATTCTTTTGAAAGCGCTTGTAGACGGGCCACTACTTTTTCTTGATTGTTTATATAATCGAGATAGTTTTGATATAACCATGATTCTTTGTCGATTCCATCAGCGCGGATGTGCTCCTCTTTCATTACATGCCGCTGCAGCTCGAAATAATAATCCTCTTTAAAAGCTTCCCGATACCACTGAATTTCCTGAATTAATTCTTCCTCATTGTTTTGAAGGATCAGATAGGGTACGCGCCCTTGCACCGGACCGGAAAGACAGATCAATCCTTCGCGCAATTCAAAGAGAATGTCCTTATCTATTCTTGGAGTATAATAAAATCCTTCCAGATGTGCGAGGGAACTGAGCTTGCATAGGTTGCGATAGCCGATCTTGTTTTTAGCGATGAGAATGATTGGAAATCCATTGGGCTGGCCTGGATTCCTTTTTTTATGCGTGCGAGACTGCGGCGCTACATACAATTCGCAGCCTAAAATCGGTTTGACCCCGGCGCTTTTGCAGGCCTTAAAAAATTCCACAGCACCATATAAATTACCTTGGTCGGTCAAGGCCAGCGCCCGCATCCCGTGTTCTTTGGCCTTCGCAGCCAAAACAGAGATCGATGCTGACGAATCCAGAATGGAATACTGAGAATGGACATGGAGAGGGACCCAGGACATTGCGCGCTCTTGCTTGTGATGATGAAAAAGCAAGTATACCGAAACGATGAGATTTTAAAAACTCAAGAAACATTCCTGGAAAATAAGAAATGGATTTAGTTGCTTAGACTAACTGATTGCAATTCAGCTTGGGCTTCTCTTACCATTTCCAAGCGTTTTTTCCGTATCTGATATAGATAATATGGGTTTGTATTTTCTATATCCTGTGTTAACCCGCTGTATGACCGTCTATATTTTCGATAAGAATGGTTAATGTCTAATCTTTGCTCCTGCAATTTTGTTTGTTTTTCCTCAGAACGAGTTTCCTTGTACATGTAATTGCAAAATTTTAACGCAGATCCTCCCATTGCTCCACTAAACAAGCCTATAAGAACAAAAGGGATCAATCCCAGGCCTGCTGTGTGGAAAATGAAAAACCCTATTAAACCTGCTGCGAGCATTCCAGCAACAATACTTCCTACAAACACTAAACGCTCTTTAGGACTAAGGCATTCCGCTTTTAATCTCGTTTTAAAGGTATCTGCAAGAGCTCCTTTGCATAAAATCTCCCTTTCTGTGATTTCAACGTGCATATCATCAAGTTTTTCGTTAACCGGTTGTGTATTTTCATTTTCATATTTTTTCTTCCATACATTGGAAATTTCATTAGACTTTACATGATTATTCCAAGTTTTAGAAACTCTTGGCACTTTGCTTGCCAGCGTCGGCGTTGATACGCTTGCAAAGATAATACCTCTAGAGATTTCCTTTGGAAGATATTCGAAAGGATCTATATTTGTCTGTAATACAGGACTTGCAATACTCATAAATATTTTATTTTTATTTAAATAAGTTAATTACAATTTTATTATAAAAATTAATTTCAGTCAACTTAAGTTAATGCTAGTAAATAATATAATTAAAATTTTAATTTAACTAAATTAAGGGGCAAAAAAGAGTGTAAAAAGATTAATTTAACTGACTTGTAGATCGCTTTTTAGGTACTGATTCTTTTGGATTTACTGCAACTTTTGAATCCGCTAACTTGATTTCGGTTGGTATCGGCACGGATGCCAATTCGGATTGTTTTGCCATTTGAGCTTCTTTTTTTTCAGCATCTTGAATGTATTTTGGATTCGATTTGACCGACCAGAGCGGCAATAGGAGTAGCACAGAAACTGCGCCGCACAAGGCCAGGACGACAAAAAAACCATACCATCCGAAATTTTGAGTCATCACACCGAGCGGGTATCCGGCAACCGCCGCTCCTAAATAAGCCACCCAGCCAGTGAACCCTGTCGCTGTTCCCGCAGCTTTTTTATGCGATAGCTCTGCTGCGGCCATTCCAATAAGCATCTGAGGGCCGAAGATCAAAAAACCTATCATGAACATCAAAGCAGAGTCCAGGACGGGAAATGCTGCAGGAGAGAACCAAAACGCAGCAACGGCCCCAATGACGAATAGACTAAAAAGGATGTTTATCGGACCCCTTCTTCCTTTAAAGATGCGATCAGAGGCCCATCCAGCAGCAAGACTGCCAAAAATTCCTCCTACTTCGAACAAACTGACGCAAGCATTGGCCGTCATATGCGAGTACCCTTTTGTTTCACGTAAAAACAAGGCGCTCCAGTCATTGATGGCAGTCCGAATGATATAAACAAAAAAATAAGATATAGCTAAAATCCAAATGTACTTGTTGCTAAGGACATATTTGAAGAGAATTTCCTTTATCGAAAGTTCTTTTTCCTCATCATGTTTGACATCCGGATAGTCATTTTTAAATTTTTCGATGGGCGGCAAACCGAGGGATTGAGGCGTGTCGCGGAGCCGGCTGATTACAAACATCCCGGCTCCGATACATAGAACGCCAGGAATATACATCGCATACCGCCATCCCCAAAATTGCGCGCAAAAAGCAGCGATGAAAGGAATCAAAAATCCTCCGACGCTATGAGAAGTATTCCAGATGCCCCACCACGTCCCTCTTTCTTTTTGAGAATACCAGTGGGTCAATAATCGGGCGCACGGAGGCCAGCCCCATCCTTGAAACCATCCGTTCAATCCCCAAAAAATTGCAAATGTGATTAGAGTGGAAGAGAAACCGAAAAAGATATTAAAGACACCTGTCAGTATGAGGCCTATGGCCATAAAATAACGGGGATTTGAGCGGTCGGCCAGAACCCCGCTTAGAAACTTACTGATGCCGTAGGTGATCGCCATGATGCTGCCAAGAATCCCTAGATCACCCTTTGTAAATCCTAAATCTTCCACCATTGCCGGCATCGCAAAGGTAAAACTTTTTCTTGTAAAGTAGTAAAAGACATAGCCGATATACATGCCGTAAAAAGTACGTACGCGCCAATACTTGTACCGCTGCTGCACGAGCTCTTCATCTGTGATCTCTTCAGCTGGGGGAGCAGGTTTCAGTATATCCAATACGCTCACGGCTACACTCCTAATTGTGATTGCTTTTTAAAAATAAAGAAAACGTTAAAAAGATTCCTTCCTTATGTCAATCTCTTTTTTTTCTTTAAAAATTTTTCTTTACTTGTATAAGTTAGGTTAAATACTATATATACACGTCTTGATTCGGATTGGTTGAACTCTACCCTGTTTAAATTTAGAGCTTTTCATGAGCGATTTTCAAAAATCTGTCGATAGAGATGAACCCAAATTCGGCTGGATCGGCGTCAGCCCTATTGAAAAAGATAAAAAAAGGAAAGATCATCTCCCTGAAAGCACTGATGGCGACGCCTCTAAATCTTTCCTTGCAGCTGCTTTCATCGTTTGGTTCAAAAAATTTATCAACATTTTTTCGAACAGGTTAAAATCCCAAGACATTGCAGTAGACCAGCAACAGCTTTTGGAGGATTTACTGGCTTTTAGAAAAATGCTCCAGATTCTAGGCAACGAAGATCAAAGCCATAATCCTGAATTCACACAACAATTTTCGGAATTATGGCATAATTTGATCGATGATTGCAACCAAGTTGAATCGTTGAAACAGAAAAATCAGCTCAATATTTCACAGATAAAATTATTCATTAACAGCATGCACTCTTTCCCTTCTTCTGAGGAACATTCTCTCGGCTATTATTTGAGCAAATATGTGGGAAACGAGTGGCTACCGTTCCCCTTCATGGATATCCTTCACCAGCTGCATCAAGACTACCAAGAATCTGTCGAAGGCAGCCAGCTGAATCAATGGGTTTCCATGCTGAACAATGCCATTTCTTCCTTAGGCGCCAGCACCGATCTGAACAATTTCTAACAATAAAAATTAAAAGATTATCATTAAGGTCGAATAGACATGTCGGGTAACATGCGGCGCGCCCATGTTCCCAGAGACCCTCTTGAGCTTCAATCCGCTTTGCCAAATCGAGTCCTCGTCGGGAGACTGTGCGCAGCACTAGCCTCCTCGCCATTCTGGCTCTCCTGCGGTTCGATTTTGCTTTGCGCCTTGAATCCATCGGCTGCAACGCGCGTTCCCTCCCAAACCTGTCGGTTCGGGGCCCTTCCACGTCGAGTTGCAGTACGATTCTATAAGTAGTTTAAAGTGGGGTCCTGCGAGATGACGCGAGAAGGGGCCCAGCTGCGAAGCTTGGGAAGTGAGCGCACGAGCAGCCAGCTAACCCGATATGTATCTAGAGACATTTTTCCAATCCGTTACTTGTGATAAAATAGATCGTCGTCCTATAATTCACTTTCATTTTAATATAGATTAAATAATGCACTACACAATTCCGAAAGGCGTTTTTGATATCTTGCCGCAGGAACTCCATCCTGATGACCAGTGGCGCTCATCAGATCGCTGGCAATATCTGGAAAGCATCATTCGTCAGACAGCTCATGATTACGATTTTAAGGAAATTCGCACGCCGATTTTTGAACGCACGGAACTCTTTATAAGAGGTGTCGGCGAAAGCTCCGATATCGTTTCCAAGGAAATGTACACTTTTCTAGACAAGGCGGAACGATCCATGTCGCTCCGCCCCGAAGGAACTGCTCCAGTACTGCGGGCCTTTGTGGAAAAACATTTGTACAATCAGCAAAGTCTGCACAAATTGTATTACATCGGACCGATGTTCCGTTACGAAAGGCCGCAAGCTGGCCGCTATCGACAGCACCATCAATTTGGAGTCGAGGCCATTGGAATCGGCAAGCCAGAACAGGATGTAGAAGTGATCGACATGCTCTGCGAACTCTATCGCAGACTTGGGTTGACTGGGCTTTCCGTGGTCATCAATTCCGTTGGCGATAGTTCCTCTCGGGCATCGTATAAGGAAAAATTGACGCAATATCTCACACCGCATTTCAAAGAGCTTTCTTCCGATAGCCAAGAAAGGTTTTCAAAAAATATCCTCCGAATATTGGATTCCAAAGATCCAAATGATCAAAAGATTCTTGAGAGGGCTCCATCCATTTTGGACAGCATTAATGACGAATGTATCGAACACTTTGAAAAAGTAAAGCAGTTACTGGACAAGATCGGCATTCATTATAGTGTCGATCCAAAACTTGTTCGAGGCCTGGATTACTATAATAAAACTGTTTTTGAAGTCGTTTGGGGCAATCTCGGCGCACAAAACTCAATTGGAGGAGGAGGCCGTTATGACGGTTTGATCTCTTCTCTAGGAGGACCGGATCTTCCTGCCGTCGGTTATGCAACAGGATTGGAGAGAATTTTGCAAACGATGGACAAACAAAAAGTTGCTTTTCCCTCTCCGCCCCATCCTGTTCTGTTTCTTATTCCTATTGGTGAATCCGCTAAGGAATTCTGTTTTGAATTGCTCTGTCAGCTAAGGCATGAACAATTAGCCGTAGACATTGATCTGTCTGGAAAAAAATTACAACATGGACTTCAACAAGCAAATGCGGTCGGAGCTGAATTTTGTTTGATCATTGGAGATGATGAGATAGCTATTCAAAAAGCAAAAATAAAAAATCTATCTACCCGAGATAGCGTTGAGATCGCATTTTCCGAATTAGTTCTTCAGATAAAAAATCTACAAAGAAAATCCCATGTTTGATTATCGCAGAACACATACTTGCGGCATGTTGGGCCGCAACCACATAGGCTCCTCTGTCACTCTTTCTGGCTGGGTGCATCGCAGACGAGATCATGGAGGCTTAATATTTATAGATCTCCGAGACAAATTTGGAATCACTCAGCTGGTCTTCGACCCCGAAATTTCCAAGATCTCTCATGATCATGCATCCAGACTAAGGTCAGAATGGGTCATTTCCATCCAAGGAAAGGTCATACCAAGAGCCGAAGGGATGGCAAATCTAAAGCTTGCAACCGGTGAAATTGAAATTGAAGTGCAAGAACTTGAAATATTGTCCCCAGCTAAAACTCCCCCTTTTTCTATTTGTGATGAAATCAGCGAAGTAAACGAAGAAATACGGCTGAAATACAGGTATCTGGATATTCGCCGAGGTGAAATCGCAAGGAATCTCGCGATGCGCCATAAGGCGATGCTGATTACCCGAAATTATATGGACAGGAACCAGTTTGTTGAAATTTCTACTCCGATCCTCTGTAAATCTACGCCTGAAGGTGCACGTGATTTTCTAGTCCCTTCACGCACGCATCCTGGCAATTTTTATGCTCTTCCACAATCGCCTCAGATCTTTAAACAGCTTTTGATGGTTTCAGGAATGGACCGTTACTTTCAAATTGCACCTTGTTTTCGCGATGAAGACTTAAGAGCTGATCGTCAGCCTGAGTTCACTCAAATCGATCTTGAAATGAGCTTTGGAACCCGTTCAGACCTGCTGGCCTTGCTCGAAGGTCTTGTGCAACATATTTTTAAAGGCTGCATCGGGATTGATATTCCAACGACTTTTCCTCATATGACCTATCGTGATTGCTTAGAAAAATATGGCACAGACCGGCCCGATCTACGTTTTGGAATGCCTTTGATACGGATCGACGATCTTGCAGCGCGCTCTAATTTTACTGTCTTCCGTGAACAGCTTGAAACGGGCGGAATTGTAAAAGCGATCTGTGTTCCTGGAGGAAGCGAGATCTCTCGCAAAGAAATTGAAGGATACACTGAATTCGTCAGCAAATTCGGTTTGGGCGGACTTGGATGGATGAAAAAACAACCCGATGGACTCTCCTCCAGCATAGTGAAATTTTTCAGCGACGATCTTTTAGCCGAACTGGAATCTCGTATAGAGGCGCAAGTAGGCGATCTCATTCTTTTTGGAGCAGGACCAGAAGATCGGGTCAATCAAGCATTAGATCATTTGAGACGTCGGATCGCCAAGGACCGGGATTTGATTCCACAAGACAGTTTACAATTTTTATGGGTTACCGATTTTCCTCTTTTCCGTTACGATCCTCAGTCTAAAAAAATTGAAAGCGAGCATAACCCCTTCACATCGCCTCATTTCGATGACCTGTCCTTGTTGGAAAAAGACCCTTTGAAAGTGAGATCGTTGGCATACGACCTTGTTTTGAATGGTTACGAAATCGGGGGAGGCGCGCAACGGATCCACAATGGAGATCTACAGGAAAAAATCTTTCAGATTCTCAACTTATCCGAGCACGATATCAAAGAAAAGTTTGGATTTTTCGTCGAGGCATTAAAACACGGGACTCCCCCTCATCTCGGGCTTGCCTTTGGTCTGGACCGTATTGTGATGCTTCTCGTCAAAACTGAAAATATCCGAGACGTCATTGCATTCCCAAAAACGCAAAAGGCGAGCGATCTCATGATGCAATGCCCAAGCCCAGTCGAACCGCAACAGCTCGATGAATTAAAACTCAGGGCGGAACCCACCGAAATCACTTGGATATAATCTAAGCAGCAAGTATTATTGTGATAGTTTATTTGGAGAAATATATGGTTAATTATCTTTCAAAAGCTAAATGCTTATTTTTAGTACCGACATTACTAGGCGCTCATGTTTTTCTTTCTGCTGCAGATGCCCCCTCATCTAAGACAGAAAAAGAGATACAAACGGCAACTATCGTCGATGCTCTACCGGCAGATGTCGCAAAAATCTCTGAAGCATTCGGGCATCTCATAGGGAAAAACATAGAAACGCTTGGTTTTCAGTTCGACATCGGACAAGTAGTCAAAGGCCTTCAAGATTCTGCTGTAGGAAAGGAATCGCCGATGAATGAAATGGAATGCGTACAGGCAATTTCTGAAGCGCAAGAAGCTGTTTTCAAAAAACAAGCTGCGGAAAATTTGATTAAAGCTGATGAGTTCCTGGCTAAAAATGCCAAAGAAAAAGGCGTTGTCGTCTTAGAAGAAGGGAAGCTCCAATATAAACTTGAGAAAAAAGGAGAAGGAGCCGAAGTTCAATCCCACTATTCTCCATTGATCCGTTACACAGGCAAGTTTCTCGATGGAACCGTATTTGGCTCTTCCAAAGAAGATGAATCGATTTCCCTCGATGAGACCATTCCCGGAATTTCGAAAGGATTGGTTGGAATGAAAGAAGGCGAAAAACGGACTATTTATATCCATCCGGATTTAGGTTATGGAGCTACTGGACATCTTCCTCCTAATTCACTCCTTGCTTTCGAAGTAGAGATCGTCAAAGCGCAAGCCCCTCAAATGCAAGAGCTCGATTCTCTATCTTCAAATTCTAATGAAAAAAATAAGGCCTCTCACGAAATTGCTTCACCGGATCAACCAACTGAGGCGCTTCGATAAGTTGGAATTTTTGTATCT
>DATIJE010000032.1:0-7755 GCA_035478995.1 Rhabdochlamydiaceae bacterium
GCAGTTTGTGTACTTGCTTCAGCATATCTTGCCTTTAAAAAACCAATGGCCAAATGAGAAAAATAAAGGAGTTCTATGAGTTTTAAAGTAAATATGTCGGAGGGATGCGGAATCTGTTTAAAACCGGGAGCTAATGTAGAATGGCACGGTACCATGAGCAAATATGCACACGATACCTGCTATAATGCAATTCTTCCTATTGAAAATAGGATTCACTCTTTTATTGAAACATCAGGTCTGAATCCCACAAAAAAAATCCTTGCACATGTGGCTGCTGTTCATGCTGTCGAGAAAGCATGCCGTGAATCCATTATGGCTTTTTTACAGCGGTACGGAGAAGGCCCATTGGCAAGATTGTTCGATACTGTAGGAATTGATGCTGCAAAAAGAACACTGTTTCTTCCAGATTCAAAGATTTAAGATCTAATGAGCACGATACCTTCCAATTGTACAGTTGCTGTAGTAGGAGGCGGATTAGCGGGATTAACTGCTGTCTACCATTTGCAGGAGCGTGGGATGAATGATGTCCTTCTTTTTGAGGCACTGCAGCGGCCAGGAGGCCGTGTGCATACTCTTCATACTCCCTCTGGTCAACATTACGAAGTCGGAGCATTGTCATTTACTGATGTTGAAAAGACTCTCTGGTCCTTTGTCCATCGGTTTTCTTTGGAATATATCGAGCACAGTCCAATCGATAAACAGTTTTATTTCAGGGGAATAAAAGGGCATTTTTCAGAAAAGGGCTCTTTTTTAAGTCCATCTGAAAAAGAGATCAGCTTAAATCATCTTCTATCTCATTATTTACCTCTCATAGATAAAGATAAGGAAATGTCCTTTGCTGAATCTTTGATTCAAGCAGGAGCCTCACCCACGGCAGTAGATTGGTTAAACAAAAACACTTTGATCGGTCTTTGTGGAGAAGGACTAGGAAGTGTTTCGACAAAAGCCGCTTTACAGTTTTGTCGCCAATACGATGGTGCAACACATGCATACTCTTTTAAAGGCGGCAATGACAGTTTGCCGAAAGCATTTGCCAAAGCAATTTCAAATCAAATTTTCTACGATTGCGCGATCGAAAAAATCGAACGAAAAGCTTCTTCTGTTCTTCTCACCACAAAAAAGGGTGAACAGATTTCTGCCAAAAAAGTGATCTGCACCGTTCCTTTACATGCTTTATCCGCAATCCATTTCTCTCCTCCATTATCTTTGGAAAAACAACAGGCGATCTCTGCGATTCCATACACCTCCTTTACTAGCGTGATGTTGGAAGGCCTCCCACAATCCTTTAGTAAAGAAGTACAAGGAGGTTGTTTTGCGATAACCGACACTCCTTCTGGATGGTTTAGAAATCAAACATTGTTTCAGAATCATTCAGATGAAAATACTGTGGTTACTTTTACAGCAACAGGAGAACAAGCGCGTAAATTTACAAATCTGACCGAGCCAGAACGCCGTAAAGAAATTCTTCAAGGCTTATGTCGGTTTAACTCGAATTTTGACGAACAGAAAGTACGGACCAGACTTTTTAGCTGGGACCAAGAACCCTGGATTCAAGGGGCCTACAGTTATTTCCCTCCGAATACATTTCCGCTGCAATCTGTTCTTGCCGAACCGGAAGGGGAGGTCCACTTTGCAGGGGAACATACCTCAGACAAGTTCGCTTCCATGAACGGAGCCATAGAATCCGGAATACGCGCTGCAGAAGAAGCGTTTTCTTCCATAAACCATTAAAATGAGAAAGATAATGAGAGTAGATGAGGAAAACTATAAAAAATATGAGGAACTCTTTTCAGAGGAACTTACTAATAGGAAAAATGTAGAAATTAAAGAAGTCAAGAAAACTGAGCTGAAAAAAAATAAGTTCGAAAAGATATTAAATACAGTTATCGATGAAAATGATGATGTTCTCAGAAGGCTGGCTGACAAATGAGAATGATTTGAAAGATTTGAAACAAAAATTATCAGACGTTCATGATATCGGAACAAGAATACGAAGATGAGACTTTCAATCTGCAGACGTGGATCGAGCGCAGCCTCAAGAATAAAGTCTTTTCACATTCGACTTTCATCGGATGTGATTTTTCCCGCAGTGATTTGACCGGCTGTAGATTTGCTGAGTGCAAGATGCAAAATTGCAATTTCAGCTTGGTGAAGCTGGATGGCGTTCGTCTTCATAATGTCATCTTCGAGAACTGCAAGTTCGTCGGGGTGAATTTTAGTAAATGCGAGGGGATACTGCTGAGTATAAAATTTAAGGGATGCCTGTTTGACACTTGCGACTTTTCAGACTTGGATTTGAAAAATACGCCTTTTATCGAATGCATGGTCCGGAACGCTCTTTTTAACTATTCCAAGCTTGCCGGGGCAGATTTTAGCCGTTCGGACCTACGAGGCAGCATCTTTGACAATGCTGATCTATCAAAGGCAGATTTTAGAACATCGGTCAATTACTCGATCAATCCTCTTACCAACAAATTAACAAAGGCCAGGTTTTCCATACCTGAGGTTTTGTCCCTTTTAAAGCATATTGATATCGCAATTGAATAACAAAAGGACAATTGATGAATAAACTACAAAATAAAATCGCTGTTATCACTGGTGGAACTTCTGGGATGGCGCTTGCCACAGCCAAACTGTTTGTAGAAGAGGGAGCTTATGTTTTTATTACTGGCCGTCGCAAGGAACAGCTCGATAAAGCGTTAAAAGTCATCGGTAAAAATGTGACAGGAGTCCAAGGGGATGCAAGCAACTTGAAGGATCTGGACCGGCTTTATGAAGTGGTGAGAAAAGAAAAAGGTAAAATTGATGTTCTCTTTGCTAGCGCAGGCCTAGGAGAACTCGCAGACATTACAGAAGTCACGGAAGAGCATTTTGACAAGACCTTTAACTTGAATGTCCGAGGAACCTTATTTACCGTACAGAAGGCTTTGCCACTCTTTAATGATGGAGGTTCGATCATTCTCAATGCTTCAATAGCATCGATAAAGGGGTTTCCCGGCTTCAGTGTTTACAGTGCCAGTAAGGCAGCTGTGCGTTCTTTTGCTCGGACGCTGACAGTAGATTTGAAGAAACGGAACATACGAGTCAATGCACTGAGTCCCGGAACCATCGATACGCCGATTCTCGATCCTTTGGGTCAAGAAGCCAAAGATTACTTTCTTTCACTAATCCCTCGTGGAACGATGGGACGCCCGGAAGAGATTGCGACAGCAGTGCTTTTTCTGGCATCGAGCGACTCCAGCTTCGTTTCAGGAATAGAGCTTTATGTCGATGGTGGAACCGCTCAAATTTGAGCAGACCATTAACTAAAAAGGAGAAAGATGATGACCATAAATAAATGTTGCTACGAATGTGGGGTGCCGTTCAAAGGTAATGAAATCGAGTACTCCAAGAAGATCGGGATGCATGAAGAGTGTCGTCGTCAGCTTAAAGAAAGAGTTGACAGGATGTGCAGTGATCCGAACAGAATGTATCTGCTAAAATCTGCTCGGCTTTTCGACGATGGAACAGATCTTACGTATAACATGTGTCTTGAAGCTGTCGACCATAAACACATCGAAAAATACAATACAATACTCGCGAATGCTCTCTGGCGGAAGTCAAAGCTTTAGGTTGTATAAAGCTACTTTATTTTAGTGAAGTTGAGAATAAATATTTAAAATCTCTGCATAAGCGTCATTCAAACTCAACGTCAATGCGCACTCATTAGCGAGTTCTTTATAAGGCTCATTCCAGCTTTGGGGAGGAGGATCAATCTGCTGCGGTATGGGGTGAGTTCCTCGAATTTTGAAAATCAACTTTAAGGCCTCTTTTAAGGTCGTAAATTCAAGAGATCTCATTTTTCCCAATAGAACCATGTCTATTAAGTCTTTGACCCGAGTATTGGGCCTTTGTCGAGGAAGTGTATAGGCATGGAGCTTTTCTGCAAATTGTTGTTCGATAGAAATCATGTTGAAGATCGGGGAAGGAATTCCACAATAGCTTAGCCAATCCGTTCCTTGAAGAGTTTCTGTATGGGTGACAATAGCATCTGCTCCAACATCTAACTGAAATCTAACAAAAGTCTTACCATCTAGAAGGGAAGTGACAGGATATCGAGCTCCTCCATATGGAGCATTATCTAAATCGATTTGAGCCTCTCCAATTTGATAGACAAAGAAGTCTCTCAGATCTCTTTTAGCAAGGATACGCAGTTCCTCTAAGATAACGGCACTTAAGAGTTCATTTTCTCCTTTAATTCGCCTTAGAGAAGTGAGATCAATATCTTTCGTAGCACGTGCAGTTTTAAGTCGGAGTTCCATTGCATAGCCACCCTTAAGGAAAAATTGTTGCTCCTCTGACGAGAATAATCGTGCAAGCAGACGATCAAATGCCACTTTCCTTCTTAAACGCTGCAAATTGTCACTGGTTGCTATGTTTTTTAAGCGTGCCTCCAGGCTTTTTCTGAAGTCAGCTGCTGATTTAAAGTTTGTAGTCATTAAGAAGTCTCTCTAGTTTAGAAGAAGTCTTGCTTGCTTGGGCAAGTTCGGTATGTAAAATTAGCCCTTGCTTTATTGCATCTTGTATAGCTTGAACAATCAACTCTTCAGATAACTTGCTTTCTTCTGTAACATCGACAATTGTTCTAAGAGGGGTAGTCACTAAATATCCCTGTTGCCTCTGGACTTCTATTTCAGGAAGGTCAGCAAAGTGAAGAACAAGCATTTTAGGTATATTTATTGATCTACGAAACCTTTTGGGGACGGTCATGTGCATCTTAGCTGGCATAGCATCAGAAAGTTCATAAATATCAAGGGCTGTTGCATGAGACCAGATCCCCTGTACTTTACCTTGTTTGTCGCGACTCCAAAGGCTCCACAAAACAAGTTCTGGTCGCTGAGTTAGGGGATAATGGGCCAATCGATAAATGCCGCGTAGTTCTTTGATCCACTGCTTTGAAGCAAGGAATCGATGAAAGTTGGTTCGAACAAAGCCGCACTCTTCCGCCTGCTGGCTAGTGAAGTATCCTTGCTGAGTGTCAGCTATTTGAAAAAGCAGATCTTTGTTTCCCATACATGAATGTTATCATTTTGATAACTTTTATGGAAGATATTATTGCAAGTATCTTAAAATAAATATATTGTGATAAAAGCGGAACGTCTCAAAATTGAGTAGACCAATGTTTGTGATGGGTAGTATCGTAAATATCCCAGACTTTTTCAGAGAATTGGTCGTCACTAGTCTCTAATAATAGCCATGCCAAAAAAGCTGCAGCAACTTGTGGAGACAGCATTTTACCTTCAGCTTTTAAACTTGCCACTTTCTTTATGATTGGAATATTTTTGTCTTTTGGAAGCTGTTTTTGGATATCTGTTTCCACTATTCCTGGTAAGGCGCTACCGACTGCGATATTATATTTTTTCAGTTCCACTTGAAGATATTGTGTCATCATATTCAAAGCGGCTTTCGAAATCCCGTAGGCTCCCAAGCCCACACTGACATTAAAAGAAGCATAGATCGTTAAGTTTAAAACCCTACCGTTATGTAAAAAGGGGAGTAGTTGAGTTGTTAAAAATAAAGGCGCCTCAACATTGACAGCCATTTGATGCCGCCACTCTGTTAGATCAATGCTCTCGAGATACCCTGATGGTGCCATAACTCCTGCATTGTTCACCAAGTAGGAAATCTTTATATTGGCAGGAATAATGGCTTTGATCTTATCGCGACCTTCTTCGGTGGCGACATCAGCCACAATCACATGAATAAATTTCGGAAATTCCTCTTTAAGGGAAAGTAAATTAGCTTCGTTTCTGGCAACAGCATATACTGTTTTTCCTTGTTTTGCCAAAACTAGTGCTAATTCTCTACCGATACCGGAGCTTGCACCTGTGATTAGGACATGTCCATTCATTTGAGTCCTCTTTGTCTTTCCGAATCATGTCTGAATGATGGAATATCGATCAAGGATATCGGACAAAAGATCCAGGCAGGGAATGGTTGGAGATGCCTGGGTTCATTATAGGTCAACGTCTGATAATTGATGTTATGTATAATTTATCAGTGATCGTTAGTCTAAGCTGATTTAAAAGCTGAAATATGCGATAGTCTTTGAACTTTTAAGTCAGGGAGATAATTGATGTCAAACCTCGCCGTTTCTTGTCCATATAGACCTTTTCCAAATGCCGACACCTTTAAGCATGGAGTCGAGTATTGGGAATTAGCGGATATTTGCCATCTATCTCGAGTATGTAAACTGTGGAACGATTTGATTAAAAATCATCAAGATCTTTGGAAGCAATTGTTTGAGAGAGAAGGAGTTTCTCTTGTAGCCAGTCTTTCAGGCCAACCTCGTGATTACAGAGAAGACTTTAAGACTCTTTATCCAATAACTGAGGTTAGCGGAAGAACGATCGGAGAGATATTTGGGGAAATTGTTGGAAAAGTGCCTCCTATCCGCGAGGAATGGTTTAACAGATTGAAAGACCCCGATCCTTTCGAAGAAGAAAAGTCGATAGGAGAAAATTATGTATTTGTCGTGGATCCTTTCTTGATCAAAAGAAAAGAAGCAACGCTGGATTTAGACGAATCTGGCAATTTAATAGAACGCCCTAAGCAAGAGATCGAGCATAGCAAGACGCAAGAACTGGAGATTCCGTTTTCATTAAAAAATATTAGAATGCTTTGCTCGTATCCCCTCGCAGGTACGGAAAACATGCCCGTTTTCAGTCCTAGTTCTCCTATTGAGGTTACAGACCAATGCGATAGCTGCCCGGATAGGGTCCATGTATATTTCATGAGGAGGCATATTGTAGAGAAAAGTAGAGGGCTTTCTTATTCTGATCAAGAAGAGCTTGTGACGAGAGAACAATTAGAAGTTGCGCCTGTAAGACAAAGAACTCTTTTTAATGCTACGATGATCCTTAAATCTGGAACCTGTCCTGATCTTAGCAAAATACGGAGTGTAAATGTGCGTCATTCCGATCTTTTAGGAAATAAGTTTTATCGGGCAACCAGTGGAAATTTTTTTCCTGGACTAGGCATGTGTGTCGGTTGGGCCGCTCGCGAGTATGGTTTTCCAGGCCTAGGCGTTGTCCCTGGCCTTCAGGTGGACATCTCTAACTATTAATTCCTAAAGCTCGGTCGTACCGTGATTCAGACTCATGATGGGCGACCACAGATTGAGAATCTATCTCAGCTTCTGTCGCAGCGATATGAATAGTGACGGGTGCGCCTTTGGATAAATCTCGGATTTTAATATCGAATTCCTTTTTAAATTTGTCTGTCGGAATGAATAGAACTCTGGAGACAATGGAGTAAGGCAGAATGGTCTCATCTTTTTTTAATGACTTGGCAGCCAGGTCGTAACGCACGGCGGCATTTTGCTTGAGATCTTTTAGTCCGTCAATTGTACATGGAATGTTGAAAGGCCAAAATAATAGGCTGGCTGCTTTGAGGGCGATTCCTTTGGGAATAGCTCTTTGCACAATTTTAGATACTACTTCCCCTGCCGATGCGATAGGCAGGCCGACATCAGAAAATCCGATCGAATAGGAATGAGATGTATTATTTTGAATGGTGATTTCGACGGGATGGAAACCAAAACGAATTAAATTTTTGTTTAAATATTTTTTGCAGTCTTTGGCTGTGTATATTTTAGAAGTGACGATCAGATTTTTTTCCAGATCGAACACTGAACGATCGGAAGGATGAAAACTAAAAGGACCCGTCCTGAAATTGGCTGAACTGGTCAGAATAACAAAGATCGCTGCAATACAG
>DATIJE010000033.1:0-4045 GCA_035478995.1 Rhabdochlamydiaceae bacterium
CGAATAAAGATCTATCTTTTACTCGGTTCCCTTGAGAATTTATCATGAGGAAAAGAAAACGTGGCGCCGCAATTTACTGAAGCTGTTGCACAGGCTTTTGAACAGGCGTTTCAATACGCCCAAGGCCATCACCATACTGAAGTCGGTGAAAATCACCTTCTATTCGCTTTTTTTAGCGAACCGCAGGGTTATTTCCAAACCTTCGCTTCTGCGAATAATCTCAATGTGCAGGATCTTCTTTCCACGTTGGAATTTCAATTAAAAAAAGTCCCTGTTTTCAGCGGTCCTGCACAACAGCCTGCAGTCTCTCAATCGATGCAAATGAGAATTGCTGAGGCTCAAACGATTGCAAAAAAATGGAACGATGCATACATCAGCAGCGATCATTTTTTGTTAGCTTTTTGGCAACAGGCAGGTGAACCCTTTGCATCGTGGAAAAAAGGATCGTCGCTTTCCGTCAAGGAAGTAGAGGCGCGGATCAAACAGATAAGAGGAAACACAACTATGGACTCCCCAACTGCTGAAGCAAGCTTGCAAACTTTGGAAAAATATTGCAAAAACCTCACTGCCTTGGCCAAAGAAGGAAAATTAGATCCAGTGATTGGCCGGGATGAAGAGATCCGCCGCACGATCCAAGTTCTCTCTCGAAGAACAAAAAACAATCCTTTGCTGATCGGAGAACCTGGAGTAGGTAAAACTGCGATCGTGGAAGGCTTGGCCCAAAGGATCATCCAAGGAGACATTCCCGATTCATTAAAAGATAAACAACTGTTCGTATTGGATATGGGCAGCCTGATCGCGGGCACGAAATTCCGTGGAGAATTCGAAGAAAGGCTTAAAGGAATTTTGAAAGAAATCGAAAACAGCGAAGGGCACATTCTTCTTTTTATCGATGAGGTACACACACTTGTTGGAGCCGGAGCCTCAGAAGGATCGATGGATGCTGCCAATCTTTTGAAGCCGGCCCTTGCCCGAGGTACTTTGCATTGCATCGGCGCCACCACTCTCAATGAATATCAAAAATACATCGAAAAAGATGCAGCGCTTGAAAGACGGTTTCAACCTGTCATGGTCTTAGAGCCTTCTCTCGAAGACTCCATTGCGATTCTGAGAGGACTGCGAGAGCGTTATGAAATTTACCATGGTGTGCGCATTACAGAGGATGCATTGCATTCCGCTGTTTTTCTCTCTCATCGCTACATTACAGAACGGCATCTTCCCGATAAGGCAATCGACCTTATCGACGAAGCCGCCAGCATGATCAGAATGCAGCTCGGCAGCCTTCCCCTTCCCATCGATATCAAAGAACGGGAATTGAGCTCTTTGATCGTAAAACAGGAAGCATTGAGGAGAGAAGATTCTCCAAGCGCCATGGCTGAATCAGAAAAGCTTGCAGGCCAGATCGCCAAGGTCAAAGAAGAACTGAGCGTATTAAGGCAAAGATGGAATCAGGAAAAAAAATTGATCCAATCCTTGAAAGAGAAGAAAAATGCGCTGGAAACACTCCGTTTCCAAGAAGAGGAAGCGGAAAGAGCATCCGATTATAATAAAGTTGCCGAATTGCGCTATAGCAGCATCCCTAAAATGAAAAAAGAAATCGAAGAAGGGCAAAAAAGTTTAAATCACCTTGAAAACAGGCTTCTCAAGGAAGAAGTCGATGATCAGCTCGTCGCGCAGATCGTCTCCAAATGGACAGGCATCCCTGTACAAAAAATGATGGCAGGAGAAGCGGAACGGCTGCTGCATCTAGAACAGACGTTAGGGCAGAGAGTCGTGGGACAGTCTTTTGCGATCCATGCAGTTAGCGAAGCAATCCGCCGCTCACGTGCCGGATTGAATGATCCTTCTAGACCTATGGGAGTTTTCTTGTTCATAGGCCCGACGGGGGTCGGAAAAACGGAACTGACAAAAGCACTGGCCGAGCAGCTCTTCAATCAGGAAGACGCCGTCATCCGGCTCGATATGTCGGAATACATGGAAAAGCATTCTGTGTCCAAACTGATCGGCTCTCCCCCTGGGTATGTCGGTTATGATGAAGGAGGACAATTGACCGAAGCTTTGAGACGCCGTCCTTACGCAGTAGTCCTGTTCGATGAGATCGAAAAAGCGCATCACGACGTATTTAACATGCTCTTGCAAATTTTCGATGAAGGACGCTTGACCGATAGTAAAGGACGTACAGTCAATTGCAAAAATGCCTTGTTCATCATGACGTCCAATCTTGGGTCGGAACAGCTTTTGGAAACCATCCGGACACATACTGGAAACCTGACCAAGGAAGCAATCTTAGCGATTCTAGATCCAATCATCAAAGCTCATTTCAGACCTGAATTCATCAACAGGCTTGATGAGATCCTACCTTTCCTGCCACTCCAAAAACAGGACATGGAACATATCGTCCTGATCCAGTTGAAAAAAGTTTTGGGAAGACTTCTCGAAAGGAACATCCACTTAAAATGGAACAAGGATGTCGATGCCTATCTTGCCGAAAAGGGATATGATCCCTATTTTGGAGCACGGCCGCTCAAACGGCTGATCCAACAAGAAGTGACAAATCTTCTTTCAACAGCAATTTTAAAAGGTGAAATCCGAACTGAACATAAAGTAGAGCTCTCCCTCGAAGAAAAAAAAGGGCAGGAAACGAAAATCGGTTTTAAAACTGAATGATTCAAAAACAGGATGGTCTGACCATCCTGTTTTTATGAATGTTATTTTGGAGCATACGGACGCAGATCGACATCCCACTGCTGGTGGTTTATCCATTCTGCTTCGTCCATAGGCTGCAAGTTGGTCTTATCTTCATCGATCGTTGCAAAAGCGACCTGCTGAGTACGGGGATTGAAATAAGCGCAAAAGTAAATGTCCTTTGTCTCATCATTCCAATTCGTAAAAGCAAATCGGATCGCGGTTTTTTGCAGCATCGAGCTGTCTTGTGGAGGAAGAACTTGCAATAATGTTGCATCCAGAGCCAACGCCACTCTACTTGCTTGACCATCATCAGATCCCAATAAGTTGTTAATCCCATCTACAAGACCTTGCGCGTATTGTTGCACCGTCAAAGACCGACCTAACAAAGAAGAAGTCAGTTGTTGATAGCTTTTCTCCGGCAATGCATTAGAAATCATTGCATACATCGCATTGGAAAGGGCTGTCCGTGTATTGGAATCGATCAGCCGAGTGGAAATTTTCATCCCGGGAGTGGACAGAATTGTTCGGATCCATTGATCGCTGCTGATCCCGCTTTTTACAAATGCCGCCAGATCGGAATTATTAGGAACAAAATTAAAAGCGTGCTGAGGACTGTCCATAGGAACCATTTCAGCAGGCGCGATCTTTGCCAGGTTCAAGCACCAATTGATGAGATCATACATGTTATTCGGTGTATACGTCTGCACATCCCCATCATATGTTGTTCCAGTATCGATGTCGCTCACCTCGAAAGGATTGTCACCATCGCAGCTCTGCATCGGAGTCCGTGATAATTTTTGATAATTGCCGACTGGATCAGGTTCTTGCTGGTTTGCAGAATCATATGCCCATAATGCATCCCTTAAAAAGGTGCCGTTGAGCACAAAATCCTTCAGCTTGGTGGCATTAGATCCGAATTGATTTTCAGTCATGGAAATCGCATCCAGTACCAATTGTCTAAAATCTTGAGGAGTTGCCAATCTCGTTCCCATCTCAATTGGTGTATTGGAACGTTTGAAAAGTTGAAATCCCCCATCCGTTGAGCTTCCATCAGCGGAGACTTGAGGCAAAGGAATATTGGGATTATAAACAAGACGATAAGACGCATTGAAGTTGTTCATAAAAGCTGTTTGAAAATCCTGATCTAAAGAACCCCATTGGTCCTTCAGCGACTGCCCTACGCAATCATTTACATTTCCACGCGTAGAATCTTGTGCTCTGTCTTCCGCCATCGCTGCGAAAACACATTCTACTGCACGAAGAACAGGGTTGTTTGTGAGGCTGCTGAATGCGTACTCCCCTTTTGCCACTAAAGCTTCTATGTCCACATTAGATTGAGATGCAGCAATTGCCTGTG
>DATIJE010000034.1:0-5004 GCA_035478995.1 Rhabdochlamydiaceae bacterium
CTCGTTTGGAAACAATTTTCTGAGCTGCGCTCGGTGCGGAATAGCCGGTACAAGTTACATGGATCAAATGTTTGGGGAGTAAAGACCCTTCGGGGTAGAACTGTTCCAAAATTCCGGTTGCAACTCTATCGTAAAAAGCAATGCGGTGTCCGTGATCGGACCCCTCCGGATGTTTCTGTAATTGATAGATCTCCATCGCATTCCAATCGGAATGAAACACATCTCGAAATTGCACTCCGCGCTTCTGAACTTTTCCGGGACCTGCGCCAATTTTAAAAATCCGTTCTCTAAGGTTCTGATGAAATTCTTTCAAGTCTTGATGTTCTTGGTCCCATCCATTTTTTTCTGATTCCGCTTTTGAATGGGCATTGGCTATCCATTCTAAGGCCTCTTCTTGGGAGACTTCATAGTCAGGTCTTAAAATCTCAAAATTGGCAAGAGCAGCGCCCATGAATGTGTATCCTGTTTAGAATCACGTTCGGTATAGCATTTAAATTTAATTGCCCAAAGAGGATTTTCTAGATATCTGAGATAATTATTGACTATCCTCTTAATCCGTAAATCATGTCTATCCGTGTTAATGATTAACAAAATGACACGGATAAAAAGGATAAGCGGATACACACGGATCAAAAATGCAATCTTTCCATGTTTGCTTGACTATCTTATTAGCATTGAAATGCCGGTTCCTAGAAGAGCGAAGGCAAAGATGCGGCGGATCGTCTGTGTGGGAAGAATATGGGCGAGCTTGGCTCCAAAGGGAGCGGAAAAAAAAGAGATCACTCCGATCACGATAAACGCGGGCCAATACACAAAACCTACCGTGTCGATGAAATGCGTCTTGCCCCATCCAAAGAAAAGATAGGCGAGGGCGCCGACGAATGTGACGATCGCGCCTGTTGCCGCGGAAGTGCCTATCGCTTTTTTAGATTGGACCCGATAAGTCATGAGCAGAGGAACAGTGAGAATCCCTCCGCCGATCCCAAGGATATTCGAAAGAGCGCCGATTCCTGCACCTAATGCGCTTTGAATGGGTGTGGAAGGAAGTTTTTCCTCTCCATGGTGCTCTGTATGCGGCAGAAAAAAATAGATGGCGAGGCATAACAAAAAGATTGCAAAAATGATCTCCAGAATACCTCCGGCGAGGACTTCGGCAATAAGTGCACCGATGATCGATCCTATGACGATCCCTGGGGCCATATGCCAGAATACATCCCACTTGACACACTTTCTACGGTTATGGGCCCAAGCGGACGATATGGCATTGAATACCATGGCGGCCATCGATGTTCCGATGGAGAGATGCATCAGATATTCTTTCGGAAAACCCATCTTACTAAAAATCAGAACCAGGCATGGAACTGTGATCACTCCACCGCTAATTCCAATCAGCCCGGAGGCAATCCCTGCCAGAATTCCCACAACAGCATAAGAAATGAGTTCGATTGCAAACATACATACCCTTAATTGATCCCTACGAAAAAATACTCTATCTTTTTAGATAAAAAAATGGCAAAAGCGAAATAAGAAAAACAAGCAATTTAAAATTTTATGGGCGGACCTCAATTTCCACCCCGTTTGCCTCCATCGTTTCGGCACTTGTCCGAATCTCACAGAGAGGCAATACATCAAAAGATTGAAATCGTAAAAGCAACTTTTAGCAAATTGATAAATGTATTATCTTTTTTGCCTTCTGGTCACTATAGAATCGAAACCAGATGGAATCGGAATACTGATAATCTAACCCTTATAGTACACCAATTCGAAGAGGAATGGGAACATCGAGGACAACCGTATCGAGACTTTGAAGAAGAGCTCAGGCACCAGCGAGAACCTCCCCCTCAAAGAAGTGCGCGGGAATCTCATGAGCAAGAACAACCGCCTCCTTCTGTCGTAGAACCAGAACCTGAACCAGAGATTGTTAGAGGATCCAGAGCGGGTCCAATCCCTTCGCCAACTCCCTCACAACCAAAGCAAGAGGAAGGACAACCTCGTCAGGCTGAAAGGCAACCTCGAGCAGGAGGTGCCCTCTCGCGAGATCAAACAACGATTCCTCCCTCTCAACCGTCATCAAAGCAAGGAGCTTCCGTTCCTCTTAGTGATAAAGGAGGATTTTCTCCGCAGGCTCAAGTTTTTTTTGCAGAACGAGTGAAACTAACGCAACAAATTATTGGCTTCAAAGCATCTTTCGAAAAAGAAAATCAGATTTCGAACACCAAAAGAGAACCCCTTTCTTTGGGGGCGTTGCTTATAGAAGCAGGAGATTTACATCAAGAAGCGCTTAATCTGCAAGGACAACTTAAAAATCAGAAGAAGTCGAAACTCAGTCAGTCTGCATCAAAAATTGCCTCTGAACTAAAGGCAATAGAAAAGCAGCTCATTAAAGATTTAGCGTTAAGCGGTAAAATGTCCAAAGATGCTTTAATTGTGCCAAGCAAAGAATTGATCGATACTTTGAATCAACTCCAGACGAAAATTGCCGAACTGAAAAAAGAAACGCAACAACAAGAGAGTATTACTGGACAGCCTGGAAGGGGAATTCCACCTCAAAAGCCATCTCTCAGCGCGCAACAAGCTTTGAACCCATCTAAGGCAGCATTTCCTGAAAAAGAAGCCCAAGCTACCGTTCAGACGCAATTTCAATCCGTTCAAAAGGGGGTCCCTCCATCCGAGCAACAACCGGTTTTTTCTGTTGCCGCTGCAATTGCCGGAAGAACTGAACAAACCCAACCCACCACACCAAGTCTTACACTGTCTCTTCCTATACCTGCCAAAACGATACCGGATATTGAGCTGAAATTGCAGTCATTCCAAAATAAAATACCTGTCTTTCCTGTGATGTTCAGCCTCCCATTTCCTGGGGCTTTAAAAACTGAAAAAGGATCGAAAAAAATCAAAGGAAAAAAAGTTGAGGAAGAACAGGAATCTCTAGAAGACGAAGAAGGGGAAGGAGGGGGTGCTCAAAGAATTCAAAATTTTGCCTGGATTCCTGAGGGAGTCGCAATACTTGGCGATCCATTTTTGGAAGGACGGGAGGATGAACTTCCAACACGGATTGTAAAATTGAACCAATTTTTAATTGCCACTACTCCCGTGACTAACACCCAATTTGCTATTTGGCTCAATTATTTGTTGATCAATGAACGTATTAAAATGGGTAAAAAGGGGCAAATTATCGATCTTTCAGGAACACTTATCGGTAAAACGACCGAAAGCGAGCCTCTGAGCTATATCCAACTGGGGACGAACTTTGAAGGAAATCTTCGTTTCAAACCCGTTTCTGGAAAAGGAAATCATCCTGTTGTGTTTGTTTCTCATGATGGGGCCGAATTGTTTTGCAAAGACAATGGAGGACGCCTTCCTAAAGAGGAAGAATGGGAAAAAGCCGCGGGAATGCAAGTTGGCAGCACAAAGGAAACTTTGAGAAAATTCCGTTACGGATTTTCAGAAGATATCATAGATGTTACAATGGCGAATTTTGCAGAAGGATATAGCCAAGAACTCCGAAAAATGAATTTAACGCAGCCTGTTGGTTTTTATAATGGCGTAACGGTATTCGTGAAAGCAGGCAAACAAGTTAAAACCCAAAATGCTTTAAGCCAATACGGATGTTATGACATGAGCGGCAATGTGCGGGAATGGGTTTCCAATTGGTATGGAGATGAACAGACCCATAAGATCACCAAAGGAGGATCTTATGACAGCCCTGCTTTTGATTTGAGAGTTGCCGCTAAAACTTCTCTGTATCCAGATACTTGCGATCCGTATACTGGATTTCGCATCGCCTTCGACATTTCTTAAAATTGGATTACGAATGAAATTTGTATTACCGCTTTTTTTATGTATTATTGCTCCCTGCATGTCTCAAGCAGAACTTCCTCAAACTCTGGATGTCGCAATCATCGGAGGAGGGATGTCCGGTACGGCTATCGCATTCGCACTCAAAGAAAAAGGGATTTCGAATATTCAGATCTTTGATGTTGCTGAAGAGGGGAAAGAAAGCCATTGGCTGTTTTCAGCACGGATGAAAACGTTGCGATCCGGCAAGAATCACACTGGGCCTGCGCTTGGCCATTCCAATTTAGAGTTCCATGCCTGGTATGAATCTCGATATGGAGAAGAGGAATGGAACAAATTGGACAAGATTCCCACTTTGCTTTGGGGCGAATATCTTTATTGGCTGAGAAAAACGCTCGATCTGCCTGTCGTTAATGGGGAGCGCCTGAAGAGCATTCTTCCCTGTCCTGACAACTCTTTGGAACTCGTGTTTGATAAAGGTAAAAAAGTTCATGCCCGTAAAGTCGTTCTTGCAACAGGCAGGGGAGGATATGGCGGTTTTGAAATCCCTTCTTTTGTTCAGGCTCTTTCAAAAGAAACATGGGCCCATACCGGGGAAATGATCGATCCTGGATTTTTCTCAGGAAAACGGATCTGCGTGATTGGGTGCGGGGCGTCCGCATTCGATACCGCTGCCGTCGCTTTAGAAACCGGTGCAAAACAAGTGACAATGCTCATGAGAAGAAGAGAATTCTCTTACTCCAATCCACTCTATCTCGGATTTGGCCGAAATTACTATGGAATAGGGGATGAGCGATGCCGTCTTTTTGAAACCGCATGGCATATCGGATTTCGTCCTCCTCCTGAAGCATTTGCTCGAGTTGAAGGGTATCCCAATTTTGAGATCATTCCAGAGACCATGATAGACAACATAACGATGACCGGTGAAGAGTTGTGCATCAAGACTAATCGAGGCGTTATTGATACCGATTTCATTGTTCTAGCAACAGGATACGGTGTGGATGGTTCATTGCAGCCTGAGTTATCTCAATGTTACGATCAGATCCAACTTTGGAAAGAAAGAGTGCCTGATCTTCTTCCAAAACTGGGACGCTTTCCTTACCTTGGCCCTCATTTCGAATTCCTTGAAAAGAAGGGGAGTTCTGCACCGTATTTGAAACACATTTACTGTTTCAATTTCGGAGCTTTTTTAAGCCATGGAAGAAT
>DATIJE010000035.1:0-3558 GCA_035478995.1 Rhabdochlamydiaceae bacterium
ATCGATGATCGCCTTGGCGCGGAATTTCTCATCGATTTTTAATGGGATGTAGAGCATTTCCTTGATTACTCCGAATAATGAGAAGTCAGAGGCCTTGATCGTCACATAAGAGAACGAGATCATTTGAAACACCGGAAAGAGTAAAAAACCGATCGCATTTGCGCACAGAGTCAAGGGCACTGCCTGATGGCTCCGTCTTAGGCCGAGCAAGTGAACCAGTAGAAAGGTTCCAAAGACCTGCAAGGAGATCGTCGTCAATTGAACCAGGGCAAGCACTCGCCCGCAAAACTGGGTCCGAAGATCTTTATCAGGGATCGTCTGTTCTAAAACCGAATTGAATTGAAAATCGATGATCGTCGCCGAAAGCTGCATAAAGACCACGATACAGGCAATGAAAATTAAGAATCGGGAGTTCCGGATCGACTTGAGACTGCTAAAAAAAGAAAGATCGCTTTTTTCCTTCAGTTCTCGAAGAGGATTGTCCGAGCGGAGAGTGTCGCTGTTTTTAACTGCTTTGGAATAGAAAAATAGCAATAAGCAATAAAATGGGATTCCAAGGAATAGAAGGGTTTCAGATCCCATCTTTACTGCCAGAAAACTCGGGATCAGACTTCCGATCACCGCCCCCGCTCCCCCAACTCCGAAAATGATCCCGTAGAGATATTTTGCCTTTTTGATTTCAATGGTCGAGTGGATTACCGACCACAATTGTTGGAACATCAAGAGCACATAAATCTCTTTCCAAATATAAAATAAGAAAGGCAGGCAGGCGATCTTATTCAGGAATAGAGCAAAAAATACGTTGCCTCCCATGACCGTCAGAAGAATTGTATAGCACATCTTCAGACAGCCAAATCTAGGGAGGTAGCGATTGTACAAGGACACGATTAGCAGGTTCAAAGGCACGCATGCCAGCCACGCGTACGGGAAGAAATTGGAAGAGTAAGAATGGATGAATACAGAATTGCTGACCGGACGCACGATTGCGTATTCTGCACTGATGCAAAAGCCGCAGAGCATGGCGCAAAGGATGAATATCCTCTGTACAGAAGAATAACTTCTAAGCTCTTGTTTGATTAAGTTTAATTTTTCTTTGAACATTCCAAAACTTCTTGAAAGGCAGAGCTGTGTTCCGGATCGATGTAGGCCCAATTCTTTGAACTTGGCGGAATCTCGAGCTTGGAGCAATGGCGTGCATCAAAAAGAGACCCGTGGCGAGATAACGCGGGAAAAGAAAAAGCATATTGAGAGGATTTGTTCTTCGAGAGTTCCAGACCGGTCTTGTCATCCGGAATGTTTAATTGTGTTTGTAATTTTTGAAGGTCTGCTTCTGTAAAAGTGTCCGGGACTTCGAACGCATTGAACCGATGGTGCCGTTTCATCAAACAAACCGCATCTTGATGTCCTTCATGGGACGGGTCCCTAACAGCTTGATTCAAGGCGCACAGCACTTCACTGTCCGTCATAGATAAATAGTCTTCCAAATTCTGCAACATCCTAGAGCCGCTGTACAAGAGCTTCATAAATCGGATCAGGTGGAAAGCATACGCTTTGACAGAAGGATATTTATAGACCCGTCGATGCATAAAATGGCGGGCTATCAGGAGCGCCTCGCATGCTTCGATCCCATTTTCTTCGATGCCCAATTCTAGTCTCCCAGATCCGTCGAGAGCAGGGAGGATGCATAACATTTCGATGAGTTGATGATAATCGAAGGACCCATATGAAACGCCTGTGCATTTGGCATCGCGGATGAGGTAATCGATTCTATCGGCTCCAAAAAAATCCCCGCTTATGATCTGGCATATCACTTGTTCCCAATTAGAAAATGGAGGGTGGCCGAGTTCTTTCAGCTTATTTTCTCCAATCGAAAGTTTGATGATGTCGCCCATTACATCTTTTTCAGGGAAGGTCTCTTTGAATGTTGACCAAATCGGACTTAAAAAAGGGCTTTTGATGATCTCGAGGCTCCATTTTTCGTGTCCCCCCTCCCCTAACAGAGCCTGTTCGGCAAGATGGGAAAACGGGAGATGGCCAAGATCATGGCACAGGGCCGCGAAGCGGAGGACCTGACGCCAATACTTATAATCGGGAGGAGCCTCTTTCGGTTCATATTTAGAGATGATCCTGTCGAAAATCTGACTGGCAAGCTCCATGACCCCCAAAGAGTGCTCGAAACGGGTGTGCGTGGCTCCTGGATAGACTAAAAAGGCAATGCCAAGCTGATGAATATACTGCAGTCTTTGAAAAGGGATGGAATCGATCAATGCGCTTTCAAGTTCATTGAATCGAATGAACCCATGCACAGAATCGTAAATTTTTTTGATCAAAGCCATTTAGACTCCCAGTCTTGGAAGACTTTCATGCATATAATTTGGCGTCACTTCGACAAATTCCGCTTTTCTCTGTAGTTCTTTAATATTTCTGGCGCCTCCATAGGTCAAGCCGCTTCTGAGGCCTCCTAATAAATTGTTGATTAAATCCAAGGCGGTTCCGCTTACAGGAGCCCAAAAATCGATCCCTTCAGCAACGGTTTTATCTTTTAGCCCGCCGTAAAAATCATTTTGAAAATCTTTACTTGCCTGTCCGCGAAACTTGGCTTCCATCCCTGAAGGAATACTTTCAGATTTGCGCTTTACAGCCGCGCTCTCCAGTGTCAGAGCGAAAAGCTTGCCCAGCATGACCGTGCTGGCGCCTGCGGCCAAGGCCAATACGACATCGCGGCTATTGCGCACTCCCCCATCCGCGATCAAAGGCACACGTAGTTTTTCTGCGATTTTCGCGCAGTCGTAGATCGCGCTGAACTGGGGAACGCCAAAGCCTGTGACGATTCTCGTGGTGCACGCAGCTCCGGGTCCCACTCCCACTTTTACTGCATCTGCTCCCGCGTTTACGAGATCGTGATAGGCCATCGCGGTACAGACATTGCCTGCGATGAGTTCTTTGTCAGGATGGGTCCGTTTCATCTCTTCAATAAAACGGAACATTCTGTCCGAATGCCCATGTGCGACATCCACGCATAATCCCGAGGCTCCGAGGTCCAATAGTTTTCTAGTCTCATCGATTTTTTGGATCCCGCAGGAAATAAAGGTATTCTTACCAAATTTTTTAACCCATGTAGACTGTTTCTCAAAACTGGTGAATCGGTGAAAAATCGGGATAGACCCATGTTGTATGAGGATCTCCGCTAACTCTTCACTGATGGCAGTGTCCATATTGGAACATAAAAGTGGGATCTGCATTTTTAAGTTCTTTGTCAACCAAGTCTCCAGCAAAGGCTCAGTTCGGGAAGGAACATTGTTAAACTGTGGAACGAGGGCGACATCGTCAAAAGTATACGCTTTCTTCATGCAGCAATTGTTCATGAGTGCACCTTACATTGTGAGACCTTAGTCTAACAAATCATTAAAATGAAGCACACACGAAAAACAGAATTCCAATAAACATTCCCATGTTATGTATCTTGTATGAAATAAAAACTTAACAGGACTTAAATTTAGAGCGACAAAAAAAGCATTTAGCTTTGAAATTTATGTGATGATTTATCAAGGAAAACTT
>DATIJE010000036.1:0-9691 GCA_035478995.1 Rhabdochlamydiaceae bacterium
TTCTTATAGACAAACCTATAGAGATGCAACAATGCTTTCAGATCATGTGGGACAGGGTTGCAACATACATGGCGTCCACTCGGCAACTCACGGCCTCGCGATCGATTATGCAGAGGCATTATTGGGACAAAGCGGAATCTCCACAAAGCCTGTCGAACTTTTACATCAAGTATGGCATCGATTCTTTCAAGACAATCCTCAGTCACAATATCTCCAAATCTGCCATAGCAAAGGGGCCATTCATGTGAAGAATGCTTTGGAAACACTGGACAAAGCGCTGCGTGCGAGGATCATTGTGATCGCGATTGCGCCTGCTGCCTTTATTCCCAAGGGTTTATGCAGCAAATCCTATCATTGCCTGATCAAAAAAGATCCAGTCCCTTTCTTTGCCTTAAATCGGGATCGAATATTCAACCCGGATGACGAAATTTGCATTTTACCAGATCATGCCGATGGTTCCCATCCCCATGATCTGCACGGAGTAAGCTATACTCAAAAGATGTTCGAGATCATCAACCAGTATCACACAACGTCTTTTTCATGAGTTGATGAGGGATTCCGGTCCTTTCCTCAATTGCTCCTACAGCCTGATAGCCGATCTGCTCGTAAAAATTAACCGCTTCGCACCTTGCGTAAAGATAGATGTCCTTAAATCCCTTTTTGGCCAAGGCATCCTCTAATGTGCCGATAAGCTGCCGCCCAAATCCCTTGCCATGATATTCCTCGCTGACAGCCATTTGGTAAAGCCTGCCACCATTTTCTGTTTCAGGATGAAAAAGGACGCATCCTACGACTTTTTTTCCATCCATCGCGATCAAATGGATACTTTCCTTTTCCTCAGGAAAAATTTGGGAGCCAGGAGGAAGACCGAGCGGCTTGCGCAGGACTTCCCAACGGAGCATCAGTTCTTTTGTGTATTCGGGATCTTGAGTGCGGATAAAGCGGAATTTCATCATAACGACCTCGCTGTAAGCTGGTTTCGAATGACTATCTAGCCTTAGGCCTTGGGCGGGTAGTATTGAACTTACCCCCGCCCAATTCTGATTTTCTCATATTAATAAAATTTTGAAAAGTGAATCAATTCAGGGCTTTCATGGCTCCAACTCCATAGCCCTCTCCCCAGTGGATAAGATAAAGACTGCTGGCAACAAGACCGGAACGACCAAACCCTCCGACAACGATATCTCCTGAACAAAGAGTATAGGTCCAAGGATCAGCACCATAGAGACGTTTTTGAAAACAAACGTAGGTTAAAATCGCGAGGGTTGCTGCAGGCAATACTTCGGGCATTTCGCATCCTGTTCCTCTTGCGAATTGGGGTAACTCCTCATCATCTAAGTTTCTGCTTCCTTCAAGGATAGAATTTGAAATATAGATCACCTGTGTTTTATCCACAGATATCTCTCCGAGAACTTTTGTAATATAACTCCAAACGTCTTTAAAGGATGCCGGATCGCCTTGTTTTGGAGAATCGGCTAGATTAACGAGCTTATTGAAAGTTAGGCCTTGAGGCAACGTCAAACGGGTAATCCCTGCGTCCCCTTCAATCTTTAAAGTTGCGAATAGCTTTTTTATAAATGGGATCTCTTTGCGCTTATCAAGAATGGGTTCATTTCGTAAAGAAAGTCCAAAAACATTTAAATCGAAATGAGCATTCCACATCCGTCCATCTATTATTTTCAATGACGGGAATAGCTTTG
The DNA here is from genome assembly GCA_035478995.1 of Rhabdochlamydiaceae bacterium. Classification (GTDB taxonomy): domain Bacteria; phylum Chlamydiota; class Chlamydiia; order Chlamydiales; family Rhabdochlamydiaceae; genus DATIJE01. The sequence goes on from DATIJE010000036.1 coordinate 1,701, forward strand.
TTAGATCAAAGGCCTTCCATAAAGATTCATCCGATGCGCACACTCTCCATTTTCTGCAAACGCTAGAAGCTAAACACAGTTCTTCAGGAGAAAAAAATTTAAAAATATGATGAATAAAAAGTTCATTGGGCACACGATCGATAATTGAGAATCTCTCAACTTCTTGTTTTACAAAGTCACAAGGATCCTTTGGAAATAGATAATTAGAAAGTGTTGATATCATTCTTATCTAGTCAATGTACAAGAATAGACTCTTGAGATAGTCCCCTTCGGGATGATAAAGGGAAATGGGATGATCGAAGGCATGCTGATGGCGGCTGAGGATTTTTACCGAGCGGCCGGCTTCGCATGCGGCTTGAAAAATCAGATTTTGAAACAGTGCTTCGTCTATAAAATAAGAACAGGACGAGGTGAACAAGAGGCTTTTAGAAGGAACTTTTTCAAAGACCCTTCTATTGATTTCCTTGTATCCCAAACATGCAGATTGAACATCTGCCCTTTTTTTCGCAAAAGCAGGAGGATCGAGAATAACAAGGTCGTATTCTAAAGAAGAGGTTTTTAGAAAATCGAACGCATCGGCTTGGAGGATCTCATGACGACCCAGGTCAAACCCATTCAGCAAAGTATTTTTTTGTGCGTAGGAGGATGCAAGTGGACATACATCTACACTATCGACGTGAAGTGCGCCTCCTCTGAGAGCAAATAAAGAAAATCCCCCTGTATAGGAAAAGCAGTTGAGCACTCTCTTATTTGCCGAGTGATTGCTGATCATTGCGCGCATTTCCCGTTGGTCGAGAAACAATCCTGTCTTCTGCCCTTTTTCGATGGAAACGGAGAAGATCAGTCCATTCTCAAGGATCTGGACTTCTGGGACCTCTTGGCCCCAAATATATCCTTGAAAATCAGATAATCCCTCTTGGCGACGTGCAGAAGAGATCGATTTTTCATAGATGCTCTTCGGAGAAATGATCTTTATCAGCGTTTCTAAGATCAGAGGTCTTAGTTTTTCCATGCCGCAGGTATTGATCTGGATGACCAGGACATCGGCGTATTTGTCGACGATCAGACCGGGCAACCCATCCCCTTCGGCATTGACGATCCGATAGGCATTTGTAGTATCTAAATCGAAGAATTGTTTCCGCATTTCGTAAGAATCTAAAATCCGTTTAGAAAGAATGGATTGAACAGTTTCATTTTCGAAAGAAAGAATACGTCCGGCAATAGAGTTGGTACGATGAAAGTAGGCTGTAGCGAGAAAATTGCCATCGTGGCTATAGACAGGTAGGATATCCCCATCCATAAAATCGGGAGCGGACAAGATCGCTCCGGAAAAAATCCATTGATGTTTTCGCATCAGGGATTTTTCTCGATCTTTTTTTAGGACGATTCGTGTGTTCATATAATTGACAATTTCATTTTTGGGGAAGATTTTTGGACTGCAGGGCTGCAAGGCCTGATTACGCGCCCAATCAAGTCGTAATCGGCAATTTCGGTGATTTCGACCTCGTACAACTGGCCAAATTCCGTCACTTTTCTCCCATCGTTGATGATGACTTGCCCATCGATTTCAGGGCATTGTCCTGAAAAACGTCCTCTCATCAACAAGGGAGTTTCAGGATGATAGCCTTCGACCATGACTTCAAGATGTTTTCCAATAAATGTTCGATTGCGCTTTTTAATGATTTTCATCTGCGCTTTTACCAAGCGCTCAAACCGTCTCTGCTTGACATCCTCTTCGACTTGATTGGGCAATGTGGCCGCATGGGCCTCTTTTTCAAGTGAAAATTTAAAGATGCCGATATTGTCCAAAGGATATTCACGAATGAATTCGAGCAGTTCTTCAAAATGCTCTTCCGTTTCTCCGGGAAAACCGACCATGAGGCTCGTACGGATGACAATGTTCGGAACGCGGCTGCGCAAGCTTTGAATCACTTCTATGATCTGTTCTTTCGAGGTCTTGCGCCGCATACTCTTCAACATCTCATTGTTGATATGTTGAATAGGCATGTCAAGATAAGGACAAATGCGCGGATCGCTTTGGATCAACTGGACCAGTTCATCTGTAATTTCGTCAGGATAAAGATAAAGCAGCCTCAGCCAGAACTTTTTTTCCACTCTCAGCATGCTGCGGATCAAATTTTCAAGGCCGTTCTTTTCTTTGCGCTCCTTGCCATAATCTCCTAAATCCTGAGCGATCAAGATGACCTCATGCACTCCCTGATTTAAGAGAATATTGAATTCTTTTAAAACCTGCTCTTCAGATTTGCTGCGCAAAGGGCCTTTGATCGTTGGAATGATGCAGAATGAGCATCTCTTAGCGCATCCCTCAGCGATTTTCAAATAAGCATACTGTTTTGGTGTAGAAAGTTGACGAGGAATTTCGCCCCATTGCAAATAGCTGCGTGCAGAAGTAATATTGCCGCCCGCTGCAGGAGATTCGATCGCCTCTAAAATCTTCTCCACGTCACCAGAACCCAGAAAATAGTGGACATCGGGAAACTTCTCCTTAATTTCTTCGCTGTGCTTCTGCACCATGCAGCCCGTGACGACCAATCTCGCCTCTTTCTTTTTTTCTTGGATTAAAGATGAGATGGTGTCGCAAGATTCTTTGCGTGATTCCGCTAAGAATCCACAGGTATTGACCACAAGGTAGTCTGCTTCTTCGACTTTTTCAGTCGCTTCATAGCCTGCCTTGAGCAAAATTCCCAGCATCACCTCAGAATCGACGAGATTCCTTGCGCATCCAAGGCTTGTAAAATGGATCTTGTTGCCTAATTTGTTTTTTGCGAACATAGAATAACTACAACTTTTTTTTGTAGGAAGAATACGCGGATCACATTAAAAATTAAACCTTTTTCAATGATTAGATTACACTTTTACTACTGCTTGATCGTCTTTTTATGTGCGGCATGTCAAAATTCTTCTTCTCAAAAAAAAACTACACAACAATTGAACCTCAGTATCCATTCAGAGCCTCCCTCTTTAGATCCCAGACGCGCTACTGATACGACATCGATCTCTGTGATAACCATGTGTTTCGAAGGCCTGACGAGGCCAGGACCTGAAGGAAAAGCCATTCTTGCCCTCGCAAAGGAATACTCTGTTTCAGAAGATAAAAAGACATATCATTTTTTTTTAAGAGATGCAGTGTGGTCTGATGGAGTTCCTGTCACAGCATATGATTTTGAAAGTACCTGGAGAACAAACCTCGATCCTAATTTTCCGTGCGAGTTCGGTTATGACTTGTACGTCCTTAAAAATGGGAAGCTGGCCAAAGAAAACAAATGCCCTACGACAGATATCGGGGTCAAAGCACTGGATGCACACACTCTTGAGATCGAATTGGAACATCCTGTCCCCTATTTACTAGAGCTTTTAGCATCTCATTCTTTTTTAGTCTGTCCGTCTCACATCACATCTAAATATTCCAATTGGGCCGATCACGCCGGGGCACATTATATCGGCAATGGACCGTTTAAAATTCTCAAGTGGCGTCACAGCTATGAAATCATTTTGGGTAGAAATGAAACTTATTGGGATGCAGATTCAGTACGTCTCGATCGGATCAACCTGGCGATGATCGAAGATGAGAATACCGAGTTGAACATGTTCGAAAACGATCAGCTCGACTGGGCCGGCAATCCTCTCTCCTCATTGCCGGCAGATGCTTTGCAAGCCCTTTCAAAAAAAACGAAACTTTTCAAATATCCGATGTCGGGAACGTATTACTATGTTTTCAACACCAAACAATTCCCCTTCGACAATAAACATTTTCGAAAGGCATTTTCCTTGGCGATAAACCGGCAGGAAATCATTGAAAACATCACTCAAAGCGGACAAATTCCTGCTACCGGGCTTGTCCCTCCTACATTGTGGAAAGGAAAACCAGATTATTTCAAAGATGCAGATGTAGAAGAGGCCAAACAGTACTTTGATTTAGCTTTGGAAGAAATGAGGATCAAAGCAGAGGATTTGCCCGAGATTACATTGAGCTATAATACCATGCAGGCGCATCATAAAATTGCGCAGGCGATCCAGGAACAATGGTTCGAAGCATTCGGGATCCGTGTGAAGCTTCAAAATAAAGAATGGAAAGTCTTTTTGGATGAATTGCATCACCATCAGTTTCAAGTGGCCCGTCTGGGTGGAATTGCAAGCTTTGCCGATCCTACATCCTTTTTAGACGATTTCCGTTACGAGAATAGCAAGCGTAATTTTAGTAGCTGGACAAATCCCCAATTTAGCAAACTCCTGGAACAAGTCGATTTTACAATTGATGAAAAAGAGCGTGTAGAACTGATGAAATCTGCGGAAACCATTTTGATCGATGACATGCCGATCGCGCCGATCTACTTTTATTCAGGAACGTATTTGAAAAAATCGTATGTCCAAGGCTTCTATTTGACGGATTTGAACGAGATCGATTTTCGCTCTGCATACATAGAGAAAAGATGACAAGATTTTTATTGAAAAAAGGCGGACTGCTCCTTCTCTCTTTATTTCTAGTAGCCTCTTTGACTTTTTTTTTAATGAAGGCCATCCCCGGAGATCCGTTCATTCAAGAACAGGCTGTGCCTGAAGAAATCCTCAAAGCGATGTACAAACACTATGGGTTAGATCAACCGTGGTATGTTCAATATGTCCGTTATTTAAAAGGGATCGTCACATGGGAATTGGGTCCTTCTTTTAAATATCAGGGACGCACGGTCACTGAAATCATCTCCGAAGGTTTTCCCGTTTCCCTGACTCTTGGAATCGAAGCTCTGTGCATTTCCATTATCTGCGGCATCGGCCTTGGTTCCATTGCCTCGCTAAAACATTTAAAATGGCAAGATCAACTTGCAATGGTCTGCGCGGTTGTCGGCATTTCCGTTCCCAGCTTCATCATCGCGACTTTTCTCCAGTATCTTCTAGCGATGAAAATGGATCTCCTCCCCGTCGCACGTTGGGGAACGTTCAGCCAATCGATCATGCCGGCCTTATCGCTCGCTGCTCTTCCGACAGCGTTTATCGCACGGCTGACACGCACGAACATGGTCGAAGTTCTGCAATCGGATTATATACAGACCGCACGCTCTAAAGGTTTGAACTCTTTTCAGATCCTGATACGCCATGTGATGCGCAATGCTCTGATTCCAGTGATTACTTATCTCGGTCCTTTGACCGCTGCTATCTTAACCGGCAGTTTTGCTGTTGAAAAGATTTTTGGAATACCCGGTCTGGGACAATGGTTTGTCATGAGCATCACAAACCGCGATTATACCGTCATTATGGGGACCACGATCTTCTACAGCGCAATCTTGATGTTCAGCGTGTTCATCGTCGATATTTTGTATTGCGTGATCGATCCTAGGATTCAGTTCGGAAGTAAGAAACGGAAAGAGGCCTGAGCATGGAAAATTCTGAATCCCTCTTCGAGCCTTTGGATCATGCCACTTTCAGAGAAGAATCGATTTCCCATTCGACTTCATCCTACTGGCAGGATTCCTGGCAAAGGCTTCGTTCTAACCGAACGGCAATGGCAGGACTCCTAATTTTGATCTTTCTGATTACGATGGCAATCTGCGGACCCTGGCTCACTCCTTATACTTATTATGAAACGCAGCTCCATTTGAAAAATCAACCCCCGTCTTCCCAATTCTGGTTTGGGACTGACGAGCTCGGCCGCGATCTGTTTACGCGCGTATGGTGGGGTGCCAGGATCTCTTTATTTGTCGGGATTACAGCTTCGCTCGTCGATCTGATCATCGGAGTTTTATACGGATCGCTCGCGGCATCGATGGGCGGCAGGAAAGATGAACTCATGATGCGCTGCGCCGACATTCTTTATTCCATTCCTTATTTGCTCGTTGTGATTTTGCTGATGGTCGTGATCGGATCGGGCATATCTACGATCATCATCGCACTCACTCTCACTGGTTGGATAGGGATGGCGCGCATCGTCAGAGGGCAGATTCTGCAGCTCAAACAATTGGATTTTGTCACAGCAGCTTATGCTTTGGGAGCAAGCCGCACGCGCATTCTCTTGAGGCATCTCATCCCAAACTCTTTTGGCCCCATCATTGTGACTGTGACGCTGACGATTCCCACTGCCATTTTCGCTGAAGCCTTCTTGAGCTTTCTGGGCCTTGGCGTTCAAGCGCCCATTGCAAGCTGGGGTACCATGGCAAGCGATGGCCTTTCGGCGCTCCGTTATTATCCATGGAGGCTTTTCTTTCCTGCCGGATTTATCAGCTTGACCATGCTCAGCTTCAATCTTCTTGGAGATGGCTTGAGAGATGCTCTTGATCCGAGGCTCAGAAAATGAACAAACTTCTAGAAGTCAAACATCTTAAAGTCACCTTTCATGCTGCACATGAGACCGTGACCGCCGTGAGGGATGTCAGTTTTGATCTTCATGAAGGAGAAATTCTCGGAATCGTTGGAGAATCCGGCTGCGGTAAAAGCGCAACGGCCAAGGCACTCGTCAAGCTGTTGCCTCCGCATTCTTGCCGTATCGAGGGTCAAGTGTTGCTAAAAGGTCAGAACCTTGTCGAATATTCCGAACGCCGCATGCAAAAAATACGGGGAAAAGAGATCGGCATGATTTTTCAAGATCCGATGACCTCTTTAAATCCCACGATTAAAATTGGAAACCAGATCATCGAGGCCATAAAAAAACACGATCCTGGAATCTCACATGCTGAAGCGAAAAAAGCTGCAGTAAAAATGTTGGATCTCGTGGGCATTCCTCAACCGGAAATCCGTTTTAATGAATATCCTCATACCTTAAGCGGCGGGATGCGGCAAAGAGCGATGATTGCCCTTGCCCTTTCTGCGGAGCCGACAATCCTCATCGCAGATGAACCTACAACTGCTCTCGACGTAACGATTCAAGCACAAATTCTCGATCTGATGAAAACCATTAAAGAGAAAATGCATACAAGCATCGTCCTGATCACACACGACCTGAGCGTGATTGCAGGATTTTGCGACAAGGTGCTCATCATGTACGCAGGAAGAATCGTCGAAAGCGGTCCTGTCGAAAGGCTATTTTACCATCCGAGCCATCCTTATACCCAAAGACTCCTGCAATCTATTCCACGTCTTGATATGCCTCAGGACCGCCCTCTCATTCCAATTGAAGGCACGCCTCCAAATCTCTCTTCTCCTTTTCCAGGCTGCGGTTTTTGTGCACGATGTTCTTCTGCAATGCATATTTGCAGCAAACAAAGCCCAGTATTGTGCGAGGTAGGCGAGGGACATCAAGCAGCATGCTGGCGTTATGATCCAAGGTGCCCGCATGAATAAACAGCCTCTTCTGACTATACGCGAGCTGAGCAAGCATTTTTATACAAACGGCGCGGTTTTAAAAGCTGTGGAGAATCTCTCCTTTGAAATCTATGCCGGAGAAACCCTCGGTTTGGTTGGAGAGAGCGGCTGCGGAAAATCGACTACCGGACGCTGCATTCTCAGACTGGAAGAGCCAACATCCGGCAATGTCTTCTTTGAACATGCAGACATCACTTCATTGCCCTACAAAGAACTCAAACTATTGCGCCGCAAGATGCAGATCATTTTTCAGGATCCCTATGCTTCCTTAAATCCACGGATGACAGCCGGAGATATTATCGCAGAACCATTGGACATCCACAAACTCGCGAAAGGGAAAGAACGGCTTGAAAAAGTGGAACAGCTATTGCATTTGGTCGGGCTGAATCCTTCCCTGATGGGAAGATTTCCGCATGAGTTCAGCGGAGGTCAAAGACAAAGAATTGGGATTGCTCGTGCTCTCGCTGTAGATCCGACCTTCATTGTCTGCGATGAGCCTATTTCGGCGCTGGATGTCTCCGTTCAAGCGCAAATCATCAATCTGCTAAAAAAACTGCAAAGAGAAATGGGGCTGACCTATCTTTTCATTGCGCACGATTTGAGCATGGTGAAATATCTGTCAAACCGCGTTGCGGTCATGTATTTGGGACATATTGTCGAACTGGCCAGCAGCGAAGAGC
>DATIJE010000037.1:0-3924 GCA_035478995.1 Rhabdochlamydiaceae bacterium
CCAACTTGAGCATGGACACTTTCAGGCCGCGGCTTTCAAGCAGCATAGCGATGGATGCGGAGGTAAGGCCTTTGCCTAAAGAGGAGACCACACCACCGGTAATAAAAATATATTTTAGCTGCATAATTTGGCTCTTTTTAGATGATCTAAAAAAACAAATGTTAGAGGTCTTCCCGATAAAGTTCAACGGTGTAATTATTTTTTATACGGGAGAATATTCTTAATTTATAATTAATTTTTTACCACAGAGACAAGAAACCACAGAGAGGGATTTTCAGTTCTTTTCTAAAGTGGTGAGGTTGATACGATGTTCTAGGTTGGACAAAGTGCTCAGTATATCATCAAAACTAGCAGGTTCAGTAAGATACATATCGCGCATTGACTGGTAATCACGTCGCAATTCAGGAAGTCTTTCAGCTTTAGGAACAAGGTGAAAGGTACCAGGGTTGGCCTCGAGATAGTTTGCCGACGAGTCACGAAAGAAGAGATTTTTCCATAAAACGACTCTGTTTCGGAGGTCGTGGTGATCAATAGCTTTGATTGCCTCTGGATGATTCGCTAGTGCCGCAGTATCAGCGTAGTGGCGGGAGAACCTATCTCGCATTGGTTTGTCGAGCGGTCGGTGGTATTCTGCGTGTAGAATCGTAGCCTTTTCCCAGAAACTTCGCTCTATCTCTAGAGCTATGACTTCACATTGCCAATCGAGAAATTCTGCGGGGAAAACCTCGGCGATCCAAGGTCGTATTGTATGATACCCGGTTGGTTGCTGATCAGTTAGAGAGCCGAACTCGAGTTTTACAGAACGTTTGATATAGGGAAACCCTGTTGGTAGCGATGATGGGTAGTGAAAAAGAATTACCGGCGACTTAGTGCGGGAGTCTTTCAAAAACTCGAATCGCGCCTGCTCATTTTTCCCTAATACGCTCAATGTCGATGCTTCTAGAGCCGCTATAATCTGAGTTTGAACAGCAATTTCACATGCCGCCTCAGTTTTTTTCATCCATTTCTCAGCTTGAGTACGATTTGTAGCAGTCTCAGAAAGTCCAAGAAAAGTAGGGGCCAGAGAAAGATCAATATCTTCAGAAAATCGATTGATCGCGCCAAATACCTTTGATAGCGAGGTGCCTCCCTTGAATACGAGGCTGTCAGCAAACTCCGACTTAAATAGAATACTGAGTAACCAGCACACGAAAAAATCTTTTTCCATAATTACAGGGGATATGTTTCTCTGAATGGCAGCTTGTTCAACGTACAGGCATCGTTCGTCAGAAGGTAATTTTAAAAAGTCAAGCTTCACTTAAGCCTCCTCGGCTAGTTCCCTGAAAATGGAATGCATCCATTCCGGTGCCAGTCGAATATCTTTGAGTAGTTCTTGTCGTTTATCCAATGGAAGAATCCGCTTTAAATGCTCAACCCGTTCTGCTGTCACACTTTCTTTACCTAGTTCACGGAAAGCTTGAACCAGAAGTCCACTGAGTCGCCCTGCCATCGCCATATTTTTTGGGGTTGTTCGCCGAAGCTGAATGGTTATCGTACCGATTTTTACCGTTCGGCTTGGCCCATCTGTCAGAAACACAACTTTAGCCGGAACCTGTTCAGATAGTCCTAGGATATTTGCTGCATAAGCGCCTGTTGGTTGAATACGCGTGCAATCGCGGCCAACCAATGCCTCTGCTATTTTTTCTGGAGACGGTTGAAGTTTTCCAAGTTTAGGGTGTTCTTCAGGAAAATCATATATTCCTCTCGCGAGGCGGCGAATAGTTCCTTTTCGAGCGAGTCGATGAAGAACAATATCGACAGCCTGTCGACTGCCGAAGCTCAAAAAGTCCGTTGGAACAAATACAGTGCCATGTCCAAGGGCGTTTATCGACTTAAGTATTTGATAATCAATGCTTTTTAGTTGGTTTCGATTGTTCTTCATGTAAGAAATGTTAGTATGTTTTTCTTACAAAATCAAGGGTTGTTTTCGGATTTTTACCTAAACTTAGGGATTTTATATCCGCAAATACCTAATAACCAATAATTTATTTGTTATTTATGTAAGAAATATTAAGATGTATTTCTTACATAAATGCAATGGCGACAGTAGTGAGTCAGTGGACAGAGAGTTATTAATCAAAAGTCCCATCTCTTGTTGTATAATCTCTCAATATATTTGAGGATATATGCAGCAAGATGGTTAAAAGTTGTACTTGCTCCTAATTCCTAAAAAGATTAAATCCAATGGGTCATTGATCGATCTTAAAAAAATGGAGATGTGTGTATGTCGGTGAGCGTATTTCAGCTGTTTTCTATAGGGATCGGACCTTCAAGTTCGCATACGGTAGGTCCCATGAGGGCCGCCCGTCTTTTTGCTATGGGACTCGCAAGAAAAGGGATGCTTGTCGATGTCGCTGGTCTGACAGTAGAATTGTTCGGGTCTTTAGCCATGACCGGCAAAGGGCACGCTACAGACAAGGCTGTTGTGCTGGGCCTTCAGGGAAATACTCCGGAAGGGATCGATCCCGATGATGTGGACAATCAAATTGAACTCGTTAAAAGCACGGACCTGATCGGCCTGCTAGGTGAACATACGGTTCCATTTTCGATGGACGAAGACATGATTTTTCATAAAGGCAAAAGGCTCCCGTATCATTCCAATGCGATCCGATTTCGGGCATTTGATGAACATGGAAAAGAACTGTTTGCGCAGATCTTTTATTCTACAGGTGGAGGCTTCGTAATCGATCATGAGCAGACTTCGTTGAAATGCACATCCAATGAAGAAGACATTTTATATCCATACAAGACCTGCGAGGAGCTGTTGGAACACTGCAGAGTCAATGACATGATGATCTACGATCTGGTTTTAGAAAATGAAAAAAATTGGCGCGAGGAAGAAGAGATTTATCAAGGCATTTTTCGCATTTGGAACGTGATGCAGGACTGCGTCAAACGGGGTTGCGAGCAGGAAGGAATTTTACCAGGTGGTTTGAATGTAAAAAGACGTGCACCGGCACTGTATCGGGAACTGAAAAAAAATGGAGACCTGTTCGAAGATCCATCCCAGATTTTCGATTGGGTCAGCTTGTTTGCACTTGCAGTCAATGAAGAAAATGCTGCTGGAAGCAGGGTAGTAACTGCCCCTACAAATGGCGCAGCTGGAATCGTTCCTTCCGTACTCCATTACTATCAAAATTTTACTTCCAATCCTACAAAAGAAGGAATTATTCGTTTCTTTCTCACTGCGACTGCGATAGGAATTTTATTCAAGGAAGGAGCCTCGTTAGCAGGGGCAGAAATGGGATGCCAGGGCGAAGTTGGAGTTGCCTGTTCGATGGCAGCTGCAGGATTGACTGCGGCCTTGGGGGGGACAAATGAACAGATCGAAAACGCAGCGGAAATTGGAATGGAGCATAATTTAGGGCTTACATGCGATCCTATCGCCGGTCTTGTCCAAATTCCCTGCATCGAGAGGAATACGATGGGGGCGATCAAGGCGATCAATGCTTCCCGCCTCGCCTTACATGGAGATGGAACGCATATCGTTTCCCTCGATCACGTCATTATGGCGATGCGTCAAACCGGCGAGGACATGAAACAGATTTACAAGGAAACTTCTGAAGGAGGACTTGCCTTGTTTGTTCCGGTAAGCGTTCCGGAATGCTAACTTTGGTTTGAACAGATGCAAAAACAGCTCAGTTTACTTCAAAAATTAAGGCAGGAATATGTCCCGCCAGTTCCCCTCGTCCTCCGCGATCTTTCCAAGGTCCGTTTAAAGACTGGAGATAAAACCACTGCAGTCAAAGACATCGAGGCTTTAAAACAGCAATTTCCTTTAACTTTTGGACAACCTCTTATCAGCGGAGAAAAAGGAGGCACGCGCACAGGCAAGTCTGTTCGTATCGGGGTCGTGTTTTCTGGAGGACAGGCAGCGGGAGGGCA
>DATIJE010000038.1:0-13135 GCA_035478995.1 Rhabdochlamydiaceae bacterium
CTTACGCAATTTCTCAGTAACTGAAGTCATGTCGTTTTAATCGGCCCACGCAGATTTGGAAAAACTTCTTTTGTGCTAAATTTATTGAAAGAATTTGAAGAGCGTTCCTATGTCTGCGTTTTTACAGATTTGCAGCAAATCGGACGTAATTAGAACTTTCAAGTGAAAAAAACTCAGTGGAATTGCTACAGTTTCTCTTTTTATTTTTGACTAACAACCCATGGAGTTAAATTACATGGTATCATCTGAATATCCATTGCCGACGTCATCTAATCCATCATTTGAATCTCTGAAAAAGCATAATCAATATGGGGTAGAATATTGGAGTGCTCGTGATTTGCAGCCCCATCTTGGCTATTCCCAATGGCGCCGCTTTGACAATGCCATTAAAAAAGCTATAGAGTCTTGTAGACAATCCGGCAATAACCCTCAAAACCATTTTGCCAGCGCCGGCAAAATGGTCGGAATCGGAAGTCAAACTGATCGTGAAGTTGAAGATTATCACCTCTCCCGTTTTGCCTGTTATCTGATCGCCCAAAATGGAGACCCTAGAAAATTAGAAATTGCCCATGCGCAAAAATATTTTGCAATTCAGACCAGACGTCAAGAGATCTCAGATCAAATGGCTGCTGATCTCGAACGTATAGAAACGCGCGAACAAGCTAAGATGGAATTCAAAGCCTTATCAGGAGCTGCTCGCGATGCAGGAGTACAAAATAAGATGTTCGGCATATTTCATGATGCTGGTTACAAAGGTCTCTATGGAGGGCTAGGAGTAGAAGCAATCAAATCTCGCAAAGGAATCGCACCGAAAGAACAACTTCTGGATCGCATGAATACTACGGAACTCGCTGCGAACTTGTTTCGCATGACTCAAACTAAGGAAAAGCTCAAAAAAGAAAAGATCCGAGATCAAAAAGCGGCAATTGAAACGCATGAAGCAGTGGGTACAAAAGTTCGCTTAACAATCCAAGAAATCGGTGGCACCCTTCCTGAAAATATTCCTCCCGCTGAGCCTATTAAAAGTGTTGAAAAGAGATTAAAAACTGCTCATCCACGCTTGACGCTCGATCCGCAAGATGCGATAGGTATAGCAAATCATATAGATTCTTCCGAATAAGTGACTTAGTCGGTCAAGGCATTTTTGAAGCTTGAAAATTTGTTGATTTCTTTATAAAGCAGCTTTAATTTTTGCGATGTTTTCTTCGAGAGTATGAGCGTGAGTATCTACTTCAAGGTCATAAGCAACATTTTCGTGAACTTTGAAATATTGTCCACGTGCGCTGCCTAAAAAGCGATCGCCGCGAGAGCGCTCACGTTCCTCAAGAACATCTAATGGTGTAAGAACTCCAACATAGAGAACTTTGTAAGTTTTGAAGACTTGCTTCCATTCTTCAACTTCAATAGCTCCAAATGCCACATCATCAATAATGAGATTATAATGTTGTGAGGCAAGGAGGAGCGCTACATCTTTGAGGGTACGTGTAATTCTCTTTGCATAGGGCCCAGCATGAATCTGATAAATGGGATGTCCAGTAGGATCTGTAGCTGATTCCCAAGAAAAGCCAAGTGGAGCAGATCCCCCTTCCCAATTATTTATCTTCTCAGGCATAAAACCGATAATTTTATCGATTCCAAGATGAAGATAAGGCTCAGAAAATGACTCTTGAAGGGCTTTGGCCAAAGTCGTTTTACCTGAACTAGAGGGACCATTTAGATAAATAATTTTAGACATAAGACTAAAGTCTACGCTACAACATTGCCGATGATCGGACTCGAACCAACACCCTATTGCTAGGAGTAGATTTTGAATCTACCGCGTCTACCATTTCGCCACATCGGCATGGAATAAAAAGAAAGCAGAGTACCGCGGTCGGTATTAAAGTTCAAGGTTATAACATCCGTTTGGCCACCATTTCTAGAGCCTCGGTTTCTTCTGGATTAGCTATTCTTGTGAATCGTTCATTAGCTGTAGGAAGACAAGAATAGTACCAGTAAATTGGCCGTTCCTTCCATTTTGATGCTTCCTTATAAATAATTTTATTCACCTTTGTTAAAATTTTGTTTTGCGGATCTATTTCTTTCCCGTCTAAATATCGATATCCGGCTAAGCCATACCCATTGAGATCTATCGCCGATGTTGTAAGAATCCTTCTGGCAATTAAATTACAAAGAACATAGGAATAACTATCATATCCTGGCTTATCTTCAGGATCAATGCTTCTAAGATGCGCTTTTAACAAAGATGGAGTTGTATCAACAGCAAGCTTAGAATATTCTTCAGCAAATACAGTTGAATAGCGTTCTCCTATGAAGGTGGTATTGCTTCTCTTTTCAGCATTGCTGGAACAGAAGACTAGTGTATTTTTACTTGTCAGAGGAACGAATATTCCTGAATGGCAGCAATCTGCAATTATATTGATATCGATCCCTTCAGGGACTATACGGCAACTGTCCCTTATATCTTTTGGAGAAATGACTTGTTTCTCTTTCTCGCTATAATCTGAAATAAGACCAAGCTTTTTTTCAGATAGAGGCAATCCATGGCCGATCAAAAAGATCCATAATCGATCTCCTTTTTTTGCTGTTTTCGACAGTTCAGTAAGTTCGGTATGAAATATTTCAGGTTTTCCTTTTATCAATGAAGAAAATTTAGGTTCTTTAGCAAATAGATTCACTTGTGCATGGGTAAGAATGGAAATATTTTTTGAATTGAAAGAGGCCCGTTCTAGACTGTTATCAATTTGCTCAATTGTATCAGCAGTCTCGGCATGTGCATAAGACTCGCCATAAGGCCGAGCGTTTTTTCCTGCTATAATAAGAGTAAAATCATTCGATTGTTTTTTATCTGAAAATTTTCGGAAGAAAACGAATGAATTAATGTCTCTCTGTTTTAAAGGAACAGAAAAAAATGATAAATTAAAATTCTTATTAATTAATATACTCATAATTAACCATTATTAATAATATATAAAGTTATATATTATCATTAATATATAATTTAAATCAATTACAATAAAGTTGTATTAAATTTTTTAATATCTGCGGAATTCGTTGAAGGCCTTCTGCCAGGTATAGGTGACTTTTTCGTTTAGATCGCGGTCGTGGCGGACCTGGATGCACAGATAAGGATAGGGATGCCGGTTATCTGAATCTCTGCCCTCGTGTTTTTTGAAGAGCTTGATGAAGATTTCTTTATTGTACCAGGGATGGGTCGACACATTCGTATCGCCCTTTTCATACCTTTTGAAGTCTTCGTAGTCCTTATGATCCCGATAACCTGGCGTCTCTCTATAAAATTGCATCAACAGGTTGACAATGTCTTCCGGCTTTTGCTCCATGCCTTGGACGTAAAAATCGACCTCGGCGCCGATCATATGCTTCGAAGACTGATTAAAAGGAGAAGGATCTGCGTAGACGTTGTGTTGAGGGCAGCGATGCCCGCAGGTAATCACGACTTTTTTCCCCATTTTTGCTTGAATGTAGTTTAAGAGCTCGATCAGAATGGGGTAGACGAATTCCTTATTCTCCCGTAATGGCAGGCTATGTTTATCAATGCCGCCGCAGTCGAAATTCACTCCGTTTGCCGGATCTGCATGGTTCACATGGGCTGGATTGAGGCTGCTGCCCCGGCAGCGGAAAAATTCTTTGGTGATCTTGGAGTGATTCCCGATCAAGGTCTCTTCCCAGGGATATTTTTCCCTGAGGCGATGTTTCGGAGTCCCTATGGCATACAGATATTCATCATGGGTCCGATAGACAAATTCCCCCTTGGCATTCATGCGGCGGATTTTTTCCTGCTCTGATTGCTCGAGCCCCGAACATCCGGTCAGGAATATTAAAATACCTAAGAAAACTGGGTAGAGAACAGTAATATACATAATAATATTTTTAAATTATCCACAACTAATTTATAAACCAAATTAAGATGAGGATAGTTTTTCTATGGCGATCGAAAGGGCATTAATAGTCGATAAAGAGCCTGATTTCCGAAATGATTTGGCAGAAATGCTCAAACATAAAAAAATCGATGCCGCATCAGTCGAAAGCGGTCATCTTGCCATTGACGCTGTGAAAAATCAAGCTTTCGATCTTGTCGTATGTAACATTTTCTTGTCCGACATGTCTGGAATCGAACTTCTGAAGCATCTTAAACAGATCCACGCCAATCTGATCGTGATCCTGATCATCGGTAACAAACACATCGAAATAGGTATTGAATCGATCCGTCAAGGAGCTTTCAATTACCTTGTCCATCCTTTCTCTTTAGAGTCTTTTGAGGCATTGATCGATAAGGCTAAGGAACACGCTTCCTTACTAAAAGAAAATCACTATCTGAAGCAGGAAATTTCCTTTCAAGTCCGTGGACCAAGAGAACAGATGATTGCGGAAAGCTCGGTGATGAAACAAATTCTTCAGGACGTATCGAAAATCGCCAAAAGCAATGCGAGTGTCTTCATCAGCGGAGAGTCTGGAACAGGAAAAGAAGTCATCGCCCATGCCATTCATCATTTGTCCAATCGAGCGAGAAATTCATTTATAAAAGTCAACTGCGCAGCAATTCCTGAATCGTTGATCGAATCAGAATTTTTCGGCCATGAAAAAGGATCTTTCACGGGTGCGATCAACAAACGCCTTGGACGCTTTGAACTGGCCGACAAAGGAACATTGCTCCTCGATGAAATTTCAGAAATTCCCCTCGCTCTACAATCCAAGCTTTTGCGCGCGGTCCAAGAACAGGAATTTGAAAGAGTAGGAGGCTCGAGGCCCGTTTCCGTAGATGTCCGTTTGATCTCGACTTCCAATCGGGACATGAAGGAAGCGATCGATCAGAAGATGTTTCGGGAAGATCTCTATTATCGTCTCAACGTCGTTCCCATTTTTTTGCCTCCTCTGAGAAATAGAAAAGAGGACATCCTTCCTTTAGCGGAATATTTTTTAGAACGCCTTTGTATTGAAAACCATAAAATCAGAAAACGGATGTCTCCTGAAGCTCGCAAAAAATTGCTGGAATACCATTGGCCCGGAAATATTCGGGAATTGGCCAATATTGTGGAACGGACAGTTGTAATGGACTCTTCGGATACCATTCTGCCGGAACACCTCTGCATCGATCCATTGCTCTGCAAATTAAGAGGAGTTACGTCCGAAAATCCCTCCCCAATGACATTGGAGGAGTTGGAAAAAAAACATATTCTAGAAACCCTTTCGCACTTTAATTATAATCGCACGAAGACTGCGAAAATGCTCGGGATCAGCATTCGCACATTACGCAATAAATTAAAGGAATATAAATCTTAGGATAGATTCTTAGATCTGGACTGTACCGGAAATATCTTCCTCATCTTGAGGAACAACTACCGTTCCGCCGCATTCGTCTTTTGCATGATCGGCTTTTGCTTCTTCATCGCTTATGTCTACGACAATAATAGGATTTAAATAAGCATCATATATCCTTGCAAAACTCTCAGTGCAATTTTCTGTTTTGCATGCTTGTTCAAATCGATCCCAGACTTCAGAAATTGAAGGCCTCTTCGCAGAATCGGGGTCAAGCATATCATAAATGAGAGATCCTATTGGATGGACCCTCAGTAATTGAGGAAACCAGTCCATTCTTCTTGAAGCATGATGTCCGACCTGTGCCATTACGTCTCTGTTATATTCTTCTAGAGAAAAATTTTGTTTTTTCGTGTAACTATTAGCAAAAGCCTGCCATGGGGTCAATTGGTCGGCAACTATGTTAAAAAGAACAATGCCCATGGACCACACATCTTGTTTTTCCAAAAGGTTGCATCTTTCATGGGAAAACCTGTAGTCATAAGACCAATATTCAGTAGTTCCCACCACTCTGTTTTTATAATCCGTAGGATCATTTTTCTTGCAAGATCTATCAAAATCACCTATTTTCACGAGCAAATTTCCATTTTCGTCCTGATAAATAAAAATATTTGCTAATTTGATATCCCGGTGATGAAATCCTAATTTGTCGATTTCTTTTAAACCTGTTAAAAGAGATGAAATCACTTCCCAAACTTGATTTGCAGATAGGGGATTCTTAAGCAATTCATCCAAAGTTCCGAGATTCATATACTGCTGGATAAAGGCAACTTTCGGAACACCCTTTTTATTCGTATATTCTTCGATGTAATCACATGTCATAACTGTTTTTTCTAGATCTGGAGTTCTTGCTTTTTGTGCATGTTCATAAAAAATACGTTCTCGATTCGATTCTGCACTAATTTCGGTAATTGCCGCGATTTTTAATTGCCCTGAATTCGTGTTAAGAGCGTATTTTGCTTTTTTCTTTGCTCCTTTTCCTGCGATGCGATCACCTTCAGATGATTTATTGAAAACAATGTTATCTTCGATCCTGCGTCGTTTTAGAGACTTGTATTCTTCACCATTCTTTTCCAGCCGAGTGCTTACCAATTTGGAAATACCCTTTAAATCAAGAGTATGTTCTTGATGAGAAGCCAATTCTGGAATTTTAATTAAACTATCTATAGCTTGAGAATCTAATATTTTGTTGGTCATAACTTTTTATCCTTTTATATAAAAAGATTATAACATATTAGTTATATTTTTAATAATAAATAATAAGAAGATAAACAACTGACAATCAGGCGCTTGAATAAGAATTTAAGGTGCTGTTAATCAGAGACTTAATGTGAGACCATTTTGTTTGAAAACGATCGAGATCGTTTTGTTGAGAATTAGAATGGCACCGGTTCATGATTCTGTCCAATGCTGGGCCTAAGGCACTTAAGAGGCAGTCAAAGGCCATTTCTTCTTGAAAGTCGATTTCCAAGATGACCATTTTTCCTGTTTGGGAGGGATTTTCTTTGTTGTTTTGGATTTCCATAAGCATCTCATCACAGATGCACAAACATCGCTCCAGGCTTTTCTTGAGTTCCTGAACATGGGAGTTTGTTTCAATCCCTGAAAATCGAAACTGCTGGATCAGGGTATGAACCCTACCTCTTATATCATGGGTAAGCTGACAGCGTTCTTTGATCGCCGTCTCTAAAGAGATATAAGGAAGCCCAGAAAAACCTATTCCGCCACTGGTCGCATTGATGAACGTTCTTTCCGGACGCTCTTTGGCGTAGATGCTAATGCTGTCCGATTCCATGAGCCATTTGATGAGAGTGTAGACCATTTTCCCATTGGACCCTTTTTTTCGGATCAGCTTATCGGACGCTTTTGATACTTGTTTCAATTGGTCGGAAGAAACACCTACAGAGGTCATGACCCCTGATGCATAGCGCTGCATGTTCGTATAGGCCAAATCTACGCCGGTCAAAATGATCGGATCGCATCCCATTGCATACGCTAATGAGAGGCCTAAAGTTGTTACAGAAAGGGCTTCTCTGTCCAGATCGGGGCCGATCGAATCGGCATCGATCCCCAATTTATCTTCCATCCAGAGCTCGCAGCTCCCTCCTGTTTCAGAGCGCAAATATCCATGGGGGCCGTTCAATGTTCCAAAGATATCGGGTAAGACTCGGTTTCCATAAATGATCGGCACTTCAAAACCGCAATTGGGCTTCAATCTGAGATATTCATCCGGATTTGGATCTAAGGCCATCCCCAAATGGGGAAGCACCATTTGCGCAGTCAAGGCGGTAAAGGAAGAACCACCGGCAATGATCAGGGCTTTGTTTTCCATTTCTCTGAGAAAAGGGATCGATTCCTGAAGGGATGGTCCTGCTCCGCAGATAATTGCTGGAATGCCGGTGAACGCATTTTTAAGCCGATTGGCAAAAAATGCTTCGGGAAGCCTTTTAAAATTTTTCAACAGATTTGCAAACAGCTTATGTGAGTAAAGAACATCCGACATGAGCGCAGAAAACAATGTGGTTTTACGGAAGAGCATGATCTGGATATCCCTGCATTTCTTTGGGAATCGATGTCGATATGATTCCAATGCGGAAACTTCAATACGATCGCAAGGATAATTTTGGACGAGTTCTTCTAAAAGTTGATCCAGATCATGGTGATTAGGAATATAACGGATGTGCACTTGCGGATCGGAGATCAGATTGGAATCGATTTTCACGAGAGCTTCGAAAACCGCGATGTCATCTTCTAAAAAAATGATCATCCTTTCCCGTTTCTCTGCAAGCCAGGACTTTAAAACTTCGTAGTAATATCCAAGTCCTATTCCGTAGATATAGATGATCTCTTTCTCATGCAAATCGAGCCGGCTTTGCCATTGTTTTAACTCTTCAGGGATGCTCGTAGGTGAATGTAGAAATTGAACGGACCTTTTCGCATTGATTTTTCTTTCTTTGTCTTCGAACAGCTCAAAAGGCTCATACTGGCTGAATGAAAGATGGAACCCAATATCGGGAAATCTTTCGTTAAGTGCGGAAAAGGATTCTATTTCTAACATTGTTTTGCTTCCTCGCAAACAAGATTGCCATCTTCATCCCATGCTTTTCTGTCGAAATCTGATGGAGTACGATAATCCATCTCTTCCATGATCTTTCCATTATCATATCGTCTCCGATGCAGTCCGATCGGCTCGCCATCTGAATATTCCCCTTCATCGACAAGCACTCTCTTTTCATTCCAGAGTTTGTCCCATCCATTTCGTTTGCCTCGAACAAAATAGGCTTCTCGCTTTAAGATCGAATGGGGCCAGAACAACGTAACTGCCCCGTGCAAGGTTCCATTTTCATAATCCATGATCGTCTTGACAGATCCATCCTCATAGAAAAACTCCTGTTTTCCATGGTATTTGCCGTCTTTATACCTCTGAATGCTGTAAGGTCTTCCGGACAAATAGAATTGCAGAATTTCCCCCTGCTGCTGTCCCAAGAAGAACCAGCTTTGCGATAAGATCGCTCCTGTTTCGCTGAAAAAAATAGATGGTCCATGCAAACAATTTTCGTGATAGAACATTTCTGCCTGTACTTGTCCCGAAGGATAAAAAAGACGGCATTGGCCATGCATCTTGCCATT
Source organism: Rhabdochlamydiaceae bacterium (assembly GCA_035478995.1). GTDB lineage: Bacteria > Chlamydiota > Chlamydiia > Chlamydiales > Rhabdochlamydiaceae > DATIJE01. The sequence goes on from DATIJE010000038.1 coordinate 8,968, forward strand.
CAGCTCAAGGTAGGCTTTTTCAATCCTGTTTTCTTCGTCTTTTTCAATGATGATCTTCTCGCCTGAATCCAGTTTACTTTCATGTACAAGTGTTTCAGGAAGAGAGTGTAATGCGATTTCATATTTCTCTTCTGTCATAGTCCTCGTTTAAAAAGTAGATCGCTTTTTTCAAAAAAAGCAATTTATTCAAAATCTGCCCTAATTTGTTTTTGTCCGCCTGCCTTGCAAAAACAGGTTTCCATACTTCCCATATCGGAGCCAGAATATGCTGGTATGCAATTTCGTTTTCCATCTCCACTTCAAAAAGGGCTTCTCTTCCTTCCATTCCTGAAAGATTTGGATAAGATCTTTCGATCGCCTCTAAAAAATGTTCCACATAACCTTGGCAACGAGAAAGACTGCTTTCAATGATTGTTAAACTGTCCAGAACTTGATCATGCGTAGGCTTGTTGATTTGAATGTGCGCAAGTTGAGTATGGATAGTTCCTTTGAGATCAAAATCTTTTTTAAGATATTTTTGTTCTGCAACTCTTAAAGAAAGATTCTCAACCCCTTTGAATCCGATCCCTCCTTCGCTGGCATTTACAAATGTGGTTCCGGACTGGTCTTGGGCAAAAGATTCTATCCATTCGGCAGCTATAATCCAATCCTTCTTTGAGAAAAGAGTGCTTCCATCTTCTCCTTTAAGCTCGATCCGTTCTTCCTCGAGAGAAGACAAATGCACCCCATTTGCATAGGGAATATTGCCGGAAAACGCTAAATCCATCCCCACAAAAATGATGGGATTACAACCCATAGACGCAGCGATAGCACTTAAAAACGTGGCAACATTCCATCCAGCTTCAAAAGGATGCGAAGATAGGCCTAGATAAGAGCTTAGCCAGCTGTCGATAGGATAGCCCGCGCCGTCGGTCAACCTCAACAAGGGAGCATGGACAATTCTTAATAGATCACGCGACAAGCGATGTTGATAAAAAAAAGGGGCTTCGAAAGCAGTTTGCTGAAGGAAGCGTGTATATGGAGGATCGGGGTCGATGCTCGCAGAAAAATGGGGGTCGATCGCATGCTTGCTTAAAACATTTAAACTGCTGCCTCCTGCAAAAATGAAGGCACGGTTAGATAGCTGCGACAGTTGTTGTATGTTTTTTTCAAGAGAAGGTCCGGCTCCACAAATAATCGCAGGAATGTTTTGGAAGCGGCCTGCCAGTTTTTCTCCTTCCATTGCTTTAGGCAAATGGAGCACGTTTGCGAAAATATTCTTTAAAACTCTGACGCCCAAGTCTCGATAATCAGATGCAAAAAGATGCACGCCTGTATGAAAAAAAGTGATCTTAGAAAAAATTTCTTTCGCTCGCTCTGAGCATGCGTTTTCCGTATGAAACCCAAGAGATAGAAAGACGAATTCCCATGCGATCTGTTTGAACACATCATCTTGATTTACTTCAGATAATAGATAATGACGGACTCTCGAGTCATCTAGTAACGAAGACCTTAAAAGATGGGAGTGAATGTCTGCTTCTTCATCGAGCAGGACCAAATATCTTTCTGAGTTTTTTGCAAGCCATGCTTTAAGATCCAAAAAAAAATCTTCATTTGCCGTCTGGAATACACAAAGAACATCGCACTCAGGCAAATCGTTCTCGGTCTCGTAGGATATATTCTGCTTATAAAGAGGCATTTTGAACCATGCTCAGCAAACTTTTATAAGATGGAAGATAAGGAATGAAACGATAGCATTGGTCGTCTTTGTTATAATAACCCAACTTCACTTCCGACCGTCCCGCAAGGGCAACAAAATGCGCTTTTATGTAATGATTATAGCCCAAAAGTTGTTCCTGTGCTTTGAGATCTAAGCACTCTTCTTTGCATTCGATCAGAAGCAATGGATAAAGAGAATGTTGCGGATGGACATCCTTCGCAAAGCAAATGATATCAGCACGCCTATCAGGCAGATTCGAAACAGTGAGAAGATGCGGCAATTGCCGAATGTCTTTTTCAACAGAGAGCAAGTCTTTGGGAAAATCGAGCTTATGGATCATGTTCTGAAGAAGTTGTTGACGGACGATTTCTTCAGGCGTTGCAGCTACCCACGCTTTTCGCACCTCATCGAAAACCAGCCTCGTATTCATTCCGGTTTAATGAGTCCGTAATCGCCATCCGTGCGGCGATAGAGCACTTTTAATTTTTGATCTACTTCATCGCGGAATATCAGAAATTGATCGCCTGAAAGTTCGAGTTTCATCACTGCTTCATCTATTGTCAACATTTTGAGAGGGCGCGTCTCTGTTCCAATGACATGAGGAAGTTGAAGAGCTGCCGATTTGGCTTCCTTCTCTTCCCGTTCTATTTCCGCGTTGTAATCAGCCACTTCATCATAATGTGGAGGACGCCGTAAAACATTCACTTCCATATCGATGACGCGAATCCCTTTTTTGTGATAATCCTGGATTCTACTTTTCCAACGTCTGAGCTTTGTTTGCAGCTTATCGATGGCCTTATCGATGGAGGGATACATATCTGTGCTGCTAGCAGAAACTTTAATCTCAACATGATCAATTTTAAGAATGATGACTATGGAATGTTCGAGTTTCTGGATATCCATAGTGACATGGGCATCCATGATGTGGTTATGGAAACGTTCGATCTTATCGAGTTTTTCCCAGGCATAATTTTTCATAGCCTCTGTCACCTGGAGATTTCTCCCAATGATCGTGATATTATAACCCATCGCTTCTTCTTCAGCGAACTTTTCTACATCGACCATACAAACCTCATTATGAAAATTCAGGATACCTCATCCAAAATTCAATCGCAAGACCTAATGCTTATGCATGTTAAAAACCAAACTCCATTTAAATAATCCTCAAAGAATGATTACGCAATTTTTGACGCAGCTGCTTGTTGCCTAGTTGTCCGCACGCGGCCATGATTTGAATCCCTTTAGGATTGCGGACCAGGGTTTGATATCCCCGGCTCCGCATGTAATTGACGAATTCATTGAGTTCGTTCAACGTTGGAGTGGAAAAACGGGAATTGCTCTGATGGTTGTACGGAATGACATTGACCTTGACTTTGAGCCCTTGCAGATAATCCGCCAGCTCTTGTGCATGTTCCAATGTATCGTTCATCCCTTTCAATAGGACGTATTCGATAAAGATCTGCCTTCTCGGATGTTGGCAATAAGCAGCCATGGCTTCTTTCAATTGCGCCATATTCCACTTTTTATTGATCGGCATGATCCTGTTTCGCAAAGAATCATTAGATGCGTTGACAGAAACAGCCAGATTGAGAGCGGGATCGGCCTCATCTATCAAGCGATAGATCGCATCGACAAGTCCGCTGGTAGAAATGGTGATATGGCTGGGCCCAAACCCTAGCCCGGCAGAATCCGTGAGCACTGCGACGGCTTTCATCACCTCTTCGTAATTGTCCAAGGGTTCGCCCATGCCCATGAAAACGAGATTGCGCACAGGATGTTTTAGCAGGATTCGAGCATAAAAGACCTGGACGATAATCTCTTTTGCAGAAAGATGGCGCAGCAGGCCCATTCGACCTGTCTCACAAAAAACGCATCCCATCTTGCAGCCGATCTGAGTGGAAATGCACAACGTGTTTCCCGCTTGCATAGGAATTAGCACCGATTCGCTTTCGACGCCATCCTGGTATCTTAAAAGAAATTTTAAAATGCCATCATCTTCTTTCACATCTGCGATCTCAGGTAACGAGAAATCTGTAGACTGGATGATCTCTTCAACGAGGGCCGATGCCTGCTTTTCAACCCAAGGATCGGAACTTGAGACTTTCCCTTTTTTAAACCATTCTGAATACACCATGCATGCATGTTGCTTTCCTTTGCCTAAAACGGAAAACACCGTTTCACCGTACTCTCTCTGGGTCAAAGCAAAAATAGGGAACTTCTCAACCATGGTTTGAAGCTTGAAGTGAGAAAAATTCGCGGCTTTCACCGATGACTTGCTTGGAAAGTCCTGCAACACCGATCAAATTTGTAACGAGCATCAGTGAAATGGAAATATCAGCAAGGGCCCATACGATGTCCACGTGAGTGATTGCCCCTACCGGTATTAACGCGATATAGAGATATTGAAATTTACGGACATGTTTTGTCCCCCATAAAAATCCGACAGCTTTTTCGGCACAGCAAGCCCAC
>DATIJE010000039.1:0-3027 GCA_035478995.1 Rhabdochlamydiaceae bacterium
CGACTGAATCCTCCCACCATCGCGTAGCTCCCAATGCGGGAGAATTGATGGACGGGGGTCATTCCGCCAATGATGGCACAATCCTCTACGATTACATGGCCGGCCAACATGGCGCTATTGGACATGACAACGCGGTTTCCAATTTCACAATTATGCGCTACATGGCAATAAGCCATGATGAGGCATTGATCGCCAATTCGAACAGTTGAATTTTCCTGACATGAAGCATTGATCGTGACAAATTCGCGAATTTCACAATTTTTACCGATGACGACATAGGTCGTCTCTCCGCGAAATTTGAGATCCTGCGTTTTCGTTCCGATGCTGGCGCTAGGCCAGATGATCGTCCCTTCTCCAATGGTGGTATTCCCATCTATATAGGCATGCGATTTGATCACTACATTGTCGTGCAGGGTCACTGTCTTTTTTACAACTGCAAAAGGTTCGATTGTGACATTTTTACCGATTTTGGCTCCGGGTTCTACAACGGCAAGAGGGTGTTGGTTAGACATGGAAATCCGTGTTCAATTTGGCTTTACAATTGGTCTTTATCTACAAGGGCAAAACTAAGTTCCGCTTCAACTGCGAGGAGATCCCCAATCATTGCTTTCGCACTGATCTTCCCTCCATTTCCACTCACATGGAGTCCTTTTGCATGCAAATGGAGCACATCGCCGGGTAAAACAGGCTTGCGGAATTTTGCATTCGTTACATTCAAAAGGACTGCGATTTTCTTGTCATATCCTTTTTGATGCACAAGGATGCCTCCCGTTTGCGCTAAGGCTTCTAAAATCAAAACGCCCGGCATAATTGGAACACCGGGAAAATGACCTTGGAAAAAGGGCTCATTGACTGTAACGTTTTTCAACCCGATGATCTCATTCTCTTCTAAATTTAAATAAATAACCCGGTCGACGAGGAGAAATGGATAACGATGGGGTAAAATCTTTTCGATCTCTTTCGCATTAAAAATATAAGTGCGCTCTGCCATTAACAGCTCTCCAGATTTGCGGTTTTTGCGAGGAGCTTCGCAAACGCGACATTGCTTGCATGACCCGATCGAACAGCAATGATATGACCGTGCAGGGGCGCTCCAATGAGAGCCAAATCTCCGATCAAATCGAGGATTTTATGCCGAACCATTTCATCCGGAAAACGAGCTCCTTCAGGATTTAGAATTTGATCTCCTTTAATAATGAGCGCATTTTCAAGTCCGCCTCCCTTAATGATCCCCTTCTCAATAAAGGGGAGAATGTCTTCGTAAAGAGAAAATGTGCGACATGAGGCGATTTCTTCCACAAACCGTTTCGGATTCAAAGAAAGAGAATAATACTGGGAGCGGAGAACTGTCGACTGAGGATAATGCATGGTGTAACTCAATCGAAATTCAGGACAGGGCAATGCAATTAAATGGACTTCGCCCTCAGACCAAAAAAGAGGTTGAGAAATCCGAGCATACTGGCGCGGGATTCCCAATGATTTCAATTGAATTTTCTCAATCAAATCGACAAAAATCTTGGCGCTTCCATCTCCCGCGGGAATTTCGGGTCCCTGCACTTCAACTCGAACATTATCGACTTGCATTGAATACAAAGCCGAAAGAAGATGTTCGACCATAAAAATGCTTCCCTTTTCTGAAGCAAGCCTTGTGCATCGGGGAGCTTCTCTTACAAAAGAGAGATGGGCTGGAATTTCAGGTTTTCCGGGGAGATCCACTCGTTCGAAAACAATTCCGCTATTTGCAGGTGCAGGACAAAGGGTCAATGAAACTTTTTCGCCTGTAAAAAGACCGACTCCGGAAACCGATGCTTTGCGCGAAAGTGTTTTCTGCATCTCGGCAGAGTCAGAAGATATCAAAACATACCCCGTATAATAGCATGGTGAGAACGTCGGATTTAGCTAGAAACTTAACCGAGAGTTTGATTTAGGGCAACTTTTTCTTCCGGCCTAAGAAACCAAAGGCGATCGACAGGACGCTGAATCCCAAAATCGCCTGATCTCCCCACCAAGTGTAGAGAGTGTGGTAAGAGCGGATCGGCAAAGAAAGATAGAGAGCTTCTGCTTTCGTTTCCGAAACAGGCAAGCAAGCCAATGGCCTGCCAAAACAGTCGACGCCTCCAGTGATCCCCGTATTGCAAGCGCGCACAATATAAACGCCATTTTCAACAGCGCGGACTCGGCCATGGTCAAAATGTTGTTGGGGAAGTCGAGAGCTTGGGAACCAAACATCGTTGGATAGATTCACGAAAAGCTCAGCTCCTGATTTGCGTAAATCGCGAGTCAATCCAGAATAAATCTCTTCAATGCAAATTGAAACACCGATGGGGATACAGGCTTGGAAAATTTTTACCTCAGTTCCCGGTTCAAACGCATCGCCAATTCCAAATTCCTCTCGGAGGAAACGAGCGATGAACTTCCAGCTTTTCAAAGGAACATATTCGGTGGCGGGAACTAAAACTCTTTTTTCATATCGGACAGGACTGTTTCCTTGAGGAGAAAAATAAAAGGCCGCATTGTATTTCGCATCTTTTTTTAGATCATGATCGTCTAGACCTAAAATAACATCGGCTTGAAAATGATTCGCCAGCGCTTGAGCCAGAAATGTATTATTTACGCTGTGCGAATTTCCAAAGGGAGCTTGGATAGGTGGAAAATCGCGGATAGCCTCCTCTCCAAAAAAGTCGATCCAGAAAGCTTTTACCAAATGGAAAGGAAAGAGGTCTCGATAAGCGCCATAGGGAAAAGATGCCTCGGGTAATACGATCAAATCAACTTTTTTTTCTTCCTTCAGACAACGTAAAATCCTTTCCCACTGCTCAAGAGGAGGAATAAAAACATGAGCATATCGCTTCTGATAATCTTTTTGTTCGGGTAGCAATCCAGTTTGAACGAGTGCAACGGATAGGTTCTTAGAAGAGGGGTGGCTTCGCTCGATCCAATGTAAATGCAGGAAGCCGTATCCATAGGGCAGTAGAGCGAGAAGAACCCAGATCGCAATGTTCCGCTTGGTTTTCTCTAGGAAAAATG
>DATIJE010000040.1:0-1997 GCA_035478995.1 Rhabdochlamydiaceae bacterium
ATCATTTGCAGATGGATTTTGTTCCAATGGGCTTTTGGAAAGAGACGCTTTAAGTCTTTTTCGGTCTGCACCACATTTTTTCCATTGCTGAGCCCCCATCTCTTTGCGCATCTGTGGATGTGCGTGTCGACGGGAAAAGCCGGCTTTTTAAATGCTTGAGACATAACGACGGATGCAGTTTTATGTCCGACCCCGGGAAGGTCTTCGAGCTCTTCAAAAGTACGAGGGACTTTTCCTTTGTGTTGAGTGAGAATGATCTGGGAAAGGTTCCAAATTGCACGGGCTTTGGTGTTGCTGAGACCGCATGGGCGTATGATCTTGGTGATTTCCGGAATGGTTAGGGCGATCATTTCTGTAGGTGTATTTGCTTTCGAAAAAAGTTCCGGCGTAATTAGATTGACACGTGCATCGGTGCTTTGCGCTGAGAGAAGAACAGCGATCAATAAAGTATAAGGATCTTTATGCCTCAAAGGGATTTCAGGATGTGGGAAAAGATCGTTGAGGACTTTTTCTACAATTTTGGCCCTTTCTTTCTTGGTCATTTTATTTCCCGATGCAGAATTTGGAGAAAATTGCAGATAGGATATCTTCTGTAATATTGGTCCCAATAATGGTTCCGAGTTCCTTTAAGACCGTGCGCATATCAGAGGAGACAAACTCTGGAGAAATGCCTTGTCTCAATCCCTGGATGACGCCGTCGCATGCCTCGATGGCTTGCGATAAAGCCTGTTTATGTCGGTGATTTGTGATCACTACTTCTTCTTTTGTGGGAGGGCCATGTTTCCAAATAACCTGATCTATAAGATCGCAAAGGTCTTGTATACCCAGGTGTTCCTTTGCGGAAATGTGAACATCATATTCAAGGAATTTGGGAATAGGTGGATGGGGCAGGTCCACTTTATTCCAGACCAATATCGTCTTTTCTTTTGGAGCGGATGCAATCAAGAGGCGGTCCTCATCATTGAGGCCTCTGGCGGCATCCATCACAAGTAAAATGAGATCAGCCCGGAACATCGCTTGTTTCGTACGTCGGATCCCTTCCCGTTCGATCGTTTCATCCGTTTCACGGATGCCTGCTGTATCGATAAGGCGGAAATGGAGTTGTCCGATCCGCATTTCTTCTTCGAGAATATCGCGCGTGGTACCGGGGATGTCCGTAACGATCGCGCGGTCTTTGCCAAGAAGTGCGTTCATCAGGGAAGATTTTCCTACATTGGGCGAACCTGCCAAACATAAAGAAAGCCCTTCGTGGAGAATTTTTCCGTTGTCGAACGAGGAGCTTAGATCCTGCATGTGTTTTCTTACATGTTCAAGTTTCTCAGTGACTTCCTCCATGCTTGCGAATTCTAGATCTTCTTCTGGAAAATCGACCCAGGCTTCTAGAATCGCTGCGATGTCGACGAGTTCTTTTTGGAACGATGAGATGTGTTTCGAAAGCGTTCCCTGCAGTTGCTGTCCAGCCGCATTTAGGGCGAGCTCATTGCGAGCGCCGATCAATTCCTGAACAGCTTCAGCTTGCGCCAAATCCATTTTGCCATTGATAAATGCCCTAAATGTAAATTCCCCTGGCAGAGCCGCCCGGGCCCCGGCCTTTAACACTGTCTCTAATACTTTTTTTGTGATCAGACTGCCCCCATGGCAATGGATCTCGACTGTATCTTCTCCGGTATAAGAACGAGGCGAAATCATGAGGAGGAGGAGAACGTCATCCACTGAATTTCCATTTTCATCAAGAATGTTGCCGAAGTGGACCGTGTGAGATTGGAATTTTCTCACAGGGCCCGAAAAGATTTTTTCAGCGACATCGATCGCATGCATACCGGAAATCCGGATGACTGCAATTCCCCCTTCTCCTGGAGGAGTGCAGATTGCGGCGATCGTTTCACCTGGTAGATACGTTCTATGGACAAATTCCATTTCTAAACACAATTAAATAAAAAAGAATGTAACAAATTAGATCTTATTTAAACAGAGTTATTTGAGTTAAATGACCATTC
>DATIJE010000041.1:0-13955 GCA_035478995.1 Rhabdochlamydiaceae bacterium
AATCCCCTTGTCTTTCTATCTCAAGAATGGATTTGTTAAAGTGAAAATCGCCAGCGCGCGCGGTAAAAAAGCCTATGACAAGCGGGCAGCGCTCAAGGCCAAAGAGCACAAAAAAGCCATGGACAGGGCCTTGAAAAATCAAGACTATTAATTGATTTATTATATAATTTCTACTTAGCCATAATAGACATGTCGGGTAACATGCGCTCTTTCCCAAACCTATCGGTTCGGGTCCCTTTCACGTCGAGTTGCAGGGCCATTCTAATCCAATGCAATAAATGGTTGAACATTGAAATCGTGATCTGCGAAGGGACGCGAGAAGGGAACCAAGCTGACAAGCTTGGGAAGTGAGCGCATGAGCAGCCGGCGGCTTCAAGGTGCAAAGCAAAATCGAACCGCAGGAAAGCCGCAGGCGTGGGGAGATAGTGCTCTGCACAGCTCCCTGACGAGGACTCGATTTGGCGAAGCAGGTTGAAGCTCAAGAGGGTCGCTGGGAACATCGGCGTAGCGCATGTTACCCGACATGTCTCTATCATCCCCTAATCTTTGAACTGATTCTAAAGAACTAGATCTAGAGGAATTTTTGCTCTATGGTTGACCTGAACTGATTTTTTTGGGTATGATCCGGATAAAAATTTCGGGAGCGCACATATGAAAGTCATCATTTCAAGAGCAGACCTCGTCTCTTTAATTGGAAAAATTCAAAGCATCGTATCGCCAAAACCTGCCATTCCTATTTTAGCAAACGTCCTGATCGAAGCGATCGACGATCAATTGATCATCAGCGCTACGGACTTGACGGTCAGCATGCGAGCTTACGCCGAAGCCAAGGTCTTGGAAGAAGGAGCGATTACTTTGCCTGCAAGGCGTTTTTTCCAATTGGTCCGAGAACTGACAGCGCCTCAAGTCGAAATTCACAGCGACTCGCCTGAAGTCGCTTTTATCAATGCAGGCACTTCTCATTTCAAAATCCATGGAATGCATAAGAGCGAGTTCCCCTCTTTTCCCGATCTTTCAGCGGGTGCGCATTTTACGATCGAAAGCACTGCCTTGAAAGAACTCCTGTCGCGCACTGTTTTTGCAGCCGCACGCGAAGACAGCCGCCAAGTTTTGAACGGGATTCTCCTTCAAAGCAGCGATGGCACGGCTACTTTTATCGGAACGGATGGCAAGAGGCTTGCGAAATTGCAGTCTTCAGTAAATATAGCAGGACAGCAGCCCGGGTCCTATATCCTGCCTTTAAAAGCAGTGGAAGAAATCATCAAAATTCTAGATTCCAAGGAAGTGACGGCCAAAATTACTTTGATGGCAGATAAAGCCTCTCTTGAAACAGGTTCGATCACTCTAATTACAAAACTCCTCTCCGGACAATACCCCGATGTATCCCGGGTCATCCCCGAAAAATCGGCACAGTCCATCTCGTTGCATCGCGAAGAATTGATCTCTTTGCTTCGACAGGTCTCGCTATTTACATCGGAAGCAAGCTGCTCTGTACGCTTTAGTTTTCAGCCAGGTTCTTTGCATTTGACCGCAATGAGCGGCGATATTGGAGAAGGCAAAGTCAACATGCCTGTGAACTATGCAGGATCTAAATTTGATGTAGCCTTCAATCCTAATTATTTTCTCGATGTCTTGCGCCATAGTAAAGATGAGACTGTCGAATTTGATATTACAGATCCCTACAATCCGGCATTGATTACAGATTCCTCTAACGCCCTGTTCGTGATCATGCCCATGCGGCTAGAATCATAAGCATATGTTCCTTCAAACTCTTTATTTGCGAAACTTCCGTAACTATGAAGAGGAAAGTTTTACTTTTTGTCCCAATATCAATTTGATCGAAGGGGGCAATGCGCAAGGTAAGACCAATCTGCTCGAAGCCATTTATCTGCTCAGTTGCGGCAGATCTTTCCGTACTCCCCACTTGTCAGATTTGATCCGGCATGGGGAAACCTTTTTTTATCTTGAAGCGCATTTCATCAAAGATGGGATTGCTCAGACATTAAAGATGTCTTTCGATGGTAAATTGAGGAAAATGCAATATAACAATACTGAGTATTCCGGCTTTTCGAATCTGCTTGGAATATTACAATCGGTATTGTACGTTCCAGAAGATATCTCCATCGTCGCAGGCGCACCCAATGAAAGAAGGCGTTTTATCGATCTGCATATTGCGCAATTCGATCCAGTGTACGTCCATCATTTGATGCGCTATTTCAAGGCAATGAAGCAGCGCAATTCTTTACTGCGGCAAAAAAGTGAAGCTGCTATCGAAGCATGGGAGAAGAGCATGGCTGCATCTGCATGCTATTTAATCAAAAAAAGAGAAGAGACGATCGCCTCTTTGAATCCCCAAATTTCACAATGCATGAGCGAGCTTTCAGAAAATGACGATACATTGGAACTATTTTATCAGCCTTCTATTCTTTTCTCAACGGTTCACAAAGATCCGGTAGAGTTTTTTCAAATGCAATTCGCAAAAAATCGAGCTCGGGAAATGCATATAGGTGCGACCCTGATCGGGCCTCATCGGGATGATCTGCATATTTTGATCAATGGAAGACATGCCAAATTATTTGCCAGCGAAGGACAGAAACGATGTTGTGTGGCAGCGATTCGTTTGGCGGAATGGAATAGGCTGCATCAAATGATCGGCTCGCAGCCTTTGATGGGCGTCGATGATTTTGGGATTCATTTGGATTCAAGACGAAATCGATATTTACAGGAAAAAGTAAAAAAACTTGGACAGACCTTTCTCACTTCGCCATCTTTCATTCCAGATGCATTGTCCCTTTCACAAACCTCTACTCTGCTTATTGAAAAAGGCCGCCTCTTAAATCATGCTGAACGATAAATATAAAAAAGATTTCTTACATGCCGGATCGCTTGCAAATGTAGTTCGATCTTTTGGGAAATCTCTGATAAAAAAAGGAGCTTCCTATAATGACGTCATCTCTAAGATAAATCACAAAATTTTCGAACTTGGAGCACGTCCTGCCTTTCCCCCTCAACTTGCGCTCAATGACGTTGCTGCTCATTATTTGCCAAAACCGGATGAAGATCTTATTTTCTTCGATGAAATCATTAAGCTCGATATCGGAGTCTGTTACAATGGCGCAATTGGAGATTGTGCTGCCACGATCGATCTTTCTGGAAAATTTCAGGTGCTCATCACCGCCGCAGAAGCCGCCCTGCTCGCTGCTGAACAAAGTATCGAAGTGGGTCGAAAAATTCGTGAAATCGGAAAGATCATCGCCGAGACTATTTCGTCGTATGGGCTCAAACCGATAAAAAACTTAGGTGGACATGGCCTGGGACTTTATAAAGTCCATACTCCGCCGATGATTCCCAATTATGATGACAAATCTTCAGGAACGATCAAGCCAGGCATGACATTTGCTATTGAGCCGTTTGCTACAAATGGCCATGGGTCGATTTACGAAGGAGGAACACCGTGCATCTTTTCATTTTTAGCAGATCGTCCAGTGCATTCAGAACCCGCCAGGGAGCTGCTAAAAAAGATCAAGACTTTCAAAGGGCTCCCTTTTGCGGTCCATGATTTGATCGCTAGCCATCTCACTCTTGGAGATGTTAAATTCGGTTTGGCCGAGCTGCTCCAGGCACAAGCAATCCTAGGTTACGCTCCGCTTATAGAAAAAGGCCACGGAATGGTCGCACAAGCAGAAAATTCTGTCCTCGTTGATGAAAAAGGAAAAGTGTTCATCACGACTAGAGACAATCAGCAATCATAACTGCTGCAAATATGCCTGACCAAGAGGAAAGTGTTTCGGATCCAGGGATTTTCCCTGTCTTTTTTGGGAGAATTGATCGATGATCTTGTTGGCCAGCACTTTTCCAAGCTGCACTCCTTCTTGATCGAAAGAATTGATATTCCAGATAAATCCTTGAAAGACGACTTTATGTTCATAGTAGGCCAAAATCGCCCCCATCGTGTAAGGATCGAGACGATTTGCCAAAAGGACATTGTTCGGTCTATTGCCTGAAAACACTTTGTTAGGATTCTCATTTTTCTGGCCGATCGCCAACGCGATCGATTGCGCAAAGAGATTTGCGAGAAGTTTTTCCTGCGAGGAAGTGCCTTGATACATGACATCTTCCCGATATTGACTTTCTTTAAAACCGATGAATTCCAGAGGAACGGTCGTAGTTCCCTGATGGATAGATTGATAAAAAGAATGCTGTCCATTTGTACCTGGCTCCCCCCAAATGATAGGACCTGTGTCGTAATCGACCGGATTGCCAAGTTTGTCTATCCTTTTGCCATTTGATTCCATATCCAATTGTTGAAGATGCGCTGGAAATCTTAAAAGAGCTTGAGAATAAGGGAGAATGGCACATGTCGGAAGGGATAAAAAATTGCGGTTCCAAATCCCAAGCAGCGCAGAAAATAAGGGAAGGTTGTTCTTTGGATCTTTTTTAAGGGCGATCTTGTCCATGGCATTCGCCCCTCTTAAAAACTCGAGAAAGCGGTCCATTCCCAAAGCGAAGGCCAGCATCACGCCGCCAACCATGGAAGTGGCAGAATATCTACCCCCGATATAGTCCCAAATGTAAAATGAGGCCAAGTAATTAGATGGATCGTCCATCGGACTGCCTTTTCCTGTCACCGCAACCATATGGTCTTTAGGATTCAGTCCTTGTTTTTTGAGGACCGTCTTGATGTATTCTTCGTTAGTCCTTGTCTCAAGAGTGGTTCCCGACTTGGAAACAGCGACAACCAAAGTTTTAGATAAATCCAATTGATGAAAAACCTGGGCGCCATCGTCAGGATCTACATTGGATAAAAAATAAACCTTCCGGTCGGGTTTTTGATAGGCTTGAAGCGCTAAATAGATTGCTCTCGGGCCTAAATCCGAGCCTCCTATTCCAATTTGAACTAAATTCGTAAACTGTTTTTTCGAATCGATTTCACTTAAAAAAGTTTTTAACTTTTCCAATTCAGCATACGCGAGTTTTGCCGCATCGGCTGCGGGTTTTTCAGAATGCTGGTTTTCAAAAAAATCTCTCATCGCCGTATGCAAGGCAGGACGATGTTCGCTTTCATATCCCTGAATGAAATTGACCACCTCGCCTGTTTGCATTTTATGCATCTTCTCTATCGCGGAAGTTTCTCCGGCGAGCTCGAGCAAAGCATGGATGGCCTCATCATTGACTCTTTCGGTCGCGTAGAACAATTTCATCTGCAACGCTTCAACGATCATAGAATCGATCCGTTTTGGTGTCAGGACCCCCTCTTTTGATAGATCGATTGGATCTTCTGCAAGTTCATTTAATCTGACGGCAGATTTCAATTTGATAAAAGACACGGCAACGCTCCCTGATTGACCTTTCTTAAATCTAGCTTGTCTCCTTAAAAAAGATCGATAAAAAAAGGATTTTTCCATTGTTTTTAAAAGGAAAGTAGTTATAAAATCGTCGCTTTAATCGGAGCATAGCGCAGTTTGGCTAGCGCGGCTGCTTTGGGAGCAGTAGGTCGGGGGTTCAAATCCCTCTGCTCCGATTTTTTTCATAAAACTATTGCCTTTTTGAATTCATTGAATTACTTTTCGAGTGTTCATAAGAGGGTGATAGTTTCATGTCTATCGAAGATCCATTCTGTCATTCACCAACCTTCCAACCCTCAGATATGCAACTTTGTGTAAATCAATTGCTAGATTTCACAAAAAAAAGTTCAGATTGCAAGTTCGAAGAAATGCAGCACATTTTACAATGTTTACAGGCCTTATCTTTTTTGCCATGCGAACACCAAGATACACGATTTTGCGCACTGTATGATTTTCAAAATTATTTAAAAATGAAGTCTCTTTTTTTTCACGAAGAGACGGATAAAATACATTCCATCTGTCTGTCCGATGCCATTTCCATATTGCTTGTCAAGGATGCTTCATTCCATACCAATCATTCCCTTAGAAATAGTTTCAAAAAATATTTCCTTGAAGAGATGAAACCGAATGGAGAACTGTACCTCAAATTAAAGGAACTAAACGGAAATAAACGGTAGTTCTTGTGCCAAACCGATTGGACTGCCTATAAAGTATACAGTCCCGCCTGCAGCGCAAAAACCCTGCAATTTTCTTTTTCCGATTGAATTAAGACTACTACTTATAACGATCAGGAGATCGATCCCGTTCCATTGTTCCGTTAAAAAGGTTTCAGAAATAATTCTGAAAGGGGTGTTGCGTTCATCGAGCTGATCCAAGACGCGATCGAGCTCAGCTAGGATTTCCAAAGAGATTCCATCATCGCTGGGAAGCAAAACGCCAACAGAAACAGAAGTCGAATTCACCGAGGGAAGTCTGTCCCCTTTTATGGAAAGATGAATGTGTTCAAATCGGTCTTTTGAAAGAATATGGGCCAATTCCGCTCTGCTCCCGGCATGCGTTGCATCGATAGAGCAAAAAACAGGTAGAGTGTCAGGAAGGCAAGATGCTAATCGATGGAGATATTCTCCAAACATATTCGCGCAATACACCTTATAGAAATGTCCTTCCAAAGACTTATTTGTTTCAGGTAATGCAAGATTGTGATCCGCTAACCATTCTTCGAAATGCTCTTTGGAAGGATTCATCACCCTCTCAGAAAAATCAAAAGGACCTTTGTAAATGGATATTCCTAATGTCTTGCTGAAAAAATTCTTCCAGATAGATTGGTCAAATGCTTGGAGAGCTATACAATGGGTAAGGAACGTGGAAGGATCATTAAAATCGGTTTTGGACGAAGCGATTCCAAGGTCCAGTTCCCAAAAAACGGACAATCCTTTTTCAATTGCCTCTTCGGCCTGTATTTGTTGGTCTTTCCAAATAAGAGGATCTTTAGGATGGGCTGGAAGAACAATTGAAAGTGTGTTCATCATACCTATTGCCATCCTCATTTTCCATTGATAAATTGCAGATAACGGATCATACACCCTTTAGCACGCCACAAATCGTCAAAATAGGATGTTCCGTAATTTTCCCACTCAGTGACAAAATAGGGAGCAGGAAAAGAGGAAGACCAAGGTGAGGTTTTCAACATCGAATCGATCATCTGCCCACTATATTCAGGGTTGTCTGTAACCAAAGTAACGGTTCCATTTGGCCTAAGAACTCTAGATAATTCTTGTAAAAAAGGAGTTTGTATCAATCTATGTTTGGCATGCCTTTCTTTTGGCCAAGGATCAGGAAAATTGACATAGCATGTATCTATCGAGTCCGATGCAAGATAATAGCGTGTAAACACCTGTGCTTCTCCGTATACGGCAATCAAATTATCCAGTTTATAATTTTGGATTTTTGACCAGATCTTTCTAATTCGATCAAATCTTTTCTCCACGGCTACCCACAGATGTTCCGGTTGCTGGATCGCTTTCTCTACTATCCAGGCCCCGTTTCCTGCGCAATATTCGACAAACACCTTGCCTTGTTTACCGAAAAGAGAAGGATCTCCCCATTTTGGAAAATGGAATTCGCTGTGGTTTTGGTAGTATTCCGGAACGTAAACAATCCGATCACATATCAGCGGACGCCTGTTGTCCCATGTAAAAGGACGCTTCAGGTTCTTTGGCTTCATAGATTCAAAAAATTTATACTTGAGTAGAAATTATAACGCTTAAATAGATTCTATTCCAGAATTTACTCGAGTCTATTTCATATTTCTTGATCAATACATTTTAACTTGATATCGTGAAAAATAAATTTTTCAATCCGGGGAAGTCCCCCAAGCATCATTGGCTTTGGGGAATACCGTTGCCAGAACACAAAATGTAGGAGTTTTCTTGCCGATGAAAGCCATTTATTCTCTCATATTGAGCGCTTCTGTGATCTCCTTTATTACGGCCCAGGCTGAAAATAGACCGAATCCAGGAACTGAAGAAGCGTTTCCTTCTACATTCACCTTATTTTCATTGGACCAAGAACCACTGGCATTGAATACAGCAAACTTAGTGGCCGCAGTTTCCGCTCCACATGAACAAGGTTTGAACGAAGAGTTCGATGCAGAGATCGATGACCTTGTTGCAGAGGAAGAAAAAACCGATGCAGAAGAAGAGGAATTACTCGAACTGGCGGATTTGCTATCTGAAGAACAGGCCTCCAATGAAGATTTAGCCGCTCTAATCGACGAAGATCTCGATTTCGTCATCGCTCCTAAAGCAGAAGAAAACAAAGAAATTGCCACCGCCTACGAAAGTCCTTCCTATGAAAGCAGCATGCAGTCCTCACTACTGGACAAGGGAATGGAAATCTCTCTCATTCCTCCGCAAGAAGAAAATACGCAACTTGATTCCGAAGCTGAAAAAACTGAAACAGCTACTCTTCTTTCGGATGCAGAGAATACTCAGCTAGCCGCCTCTGAAATTACAGTTGAAGATAGAGGATTTCAAAATGATGCCGAGGCAGTGCTGGAAGAACAAACAGAGCTTTCTCTGATCACTCCCGCAGAACAAAATGCTTCATCGGCGGAATCGCAAGAAGAGAGTGCAATCGCTGCTATAGATGAAACCCTGGAACAGGCCTTCGCATCTTCTACAAACGAAAACTTGGAAGCAGCGGATGAAGTCCTTGCCAAAATACAGGTTTCTCCTTCGTTAGAGGAAGGAACATTCATCTCCATGCCTGAAGCCGCTTTAGAATCCGATTCCAACAATGATCTCTATGTTTCTACTCCACAAGAAAACATAGCGCCTGTTCTATCTTCTGAACAGAACTCTTTCGATATAGACAGTATTTCTCAAAATTCACATCACGAGATTTCGATTCCTGAAGATGTCAGCCTAGCCGCTGGGCTTATCTCAGAGGAAAGCACCGTTTTATCGACTCTTTCCGAAGAATCTCAAAATACAATCGATGCATTCATAGAACAATCTAAAGAGACCTCTTTGATCTCTTCAGATGTACTGGTAGCCGACAATAAATCACTCTCTGCACAAGCTCCAAAAAAGAGCAAGGTTGCCGTTCCTTTGAGCATCGATACCGATTCCAATGTCCTTCTACATAAATTAAAGGATAATGATAAAGGAACCTTAAAAAAAGCACACGCAGACATCGATCCTACAGCCTTAATCTCTGAAGAGGAAATGGCCGAATACGAAGCTGCCGATTCTTTGGATGAGGACATGGGTTCATTGGCAGCATACGCAACTCCACAAATGACCCAAAATTTAGGGCTCAAGGAAACTAAAGGATCTCAATTTTTTACCGTCGATCTTCACAAAGCTTTTTCAGGATCTCCTGCCATTTATTCTCTGTTGCTTGTCATGTCTATAGGCGCATTGGGCATCTGGTCGTACAATCTGTTGACTTTGCGGCAATCTTCACAAACATCAGAAACGCTGCTCAAAAATATCAGAAGCAAGCTCATCGGAAATCAATACGATGAAGCTTTGAGCCTGTGCATGCAACAAGATTCCTTTTTTTGCAGAATGATGATATCCGGTATTTCTTCACGTAAATTCGGACCTCAGGTCATGGTCGATGCGATGAAAGCTGAAGGAAAACGCGCAACGGTCTCTTTTTGGCAAAGAATGTCTTTATTGAACGATATCGCGATCATCGCGCCAATGTTGGGACTGTTGGGAACAGTTCTAGGAATGTTCTATGCTTTTTATGATCTCAACCGTTCTACTGAAAGCGTCGCTACATTGTTCGATGGACTAGGCATTTCTGTAGGAACGACTGTTGCAGGATTGATCGTGGCGATCATTGCCTTGATCCTTCAGTCAATAGGCAAATACAGGCTTGTCAAAGTATTGGCGCGCGTTGAAAACGAAGCCCATTCCATGGCATCGATGATCGATAGCAAAGTATCTATTTTCCAAGATCGATAAAAAAGAGGGTGTTTACATGAGTTTGATACCCGATGAAGAATTAAAACGGCAAAGTAGTCTGAACCTGGCCCCAATGGTCGATTTCCTGTTTCTTGTAGTGGCGGTATTTGCAACACTAGCTATCACACGCACCGCTCTGTACGATACCGATGTGAATCTAGTAAAATTGAATAGCTTAAAACAAGGGAGATCGCTTCCTGCTTATAGTGATTCTTACATCATTAACCTCAGTGTCACCGATAAAGGCGAGTATCGTTGGATTACAGAATTCAATGAATACCTGATCGAGGATGTTAAAGCTGTGAAACAAGAAATTGCCAAGCAGCAGGAATTAGGATTGCTCCCTAAAGAAAAAGAAAGGACAAAAGTCCTTTTGCATATTGATAAAAACGCGACATGGGAACCCATCGCTCAATTGATTTTTGCCATTCGAGATGCCGGGTTTCACATCCACCCAGTTTATGAACCAGATGACCATCGTACAAAAAAATTCTGAGATTTCTTTCTCGAAACAAACTATGAAAGACTCCCTTCTTAGCATTCTAAGAGACAAGTCCACAAATCAGAGTCAATTTCGAAAAGCTGCAGATAAATTGGCCCGCCTGATCGCTGCGGAGTCTGCTGGAGTTTTGGGCCATGAGACCATTCAAATTGAAACCCCTCTCGGACCCGCCAGCGGATACAGGACTATTCAGAACATTGTCCTCATTCCCATTCTCCGTTCAGGGATCGCCCTGCTTCCTGCTTTTTTAGATGTGTTCGATGAAGCCCAAGTCGGATTCATAGGCATTAAAAGAGATGAGGCCACTGCCCAGCCTTACCAATATTACGAAAGCATCCCTGAAATCTCCGAAAATGCCACTGTCTTCATCCTAGATCCCATGGTCGCAACAGGAGGCAGCGCAGTGGCTGCCATAAAAATCCTGCTCAATAAAGGAGCTTCCCCTTCCCGTATCTTTCTCCTAGGCATCATCGCCTCATCGCAAGGCATAGACTATGTCCTGTCCCATTTTCCTGAAGTTACAGTCAAAGTAGTCGCGAAGGACAAAGGACTCAATGAGCAAAAATACATCGTCCCAGGTCTTGGCGACTTCGGAAACCGGTATTTCGGCATCGGGTAGAACTTTCAAGTTTCTTGAATGATCAAAGTAACACGGATAAAAAGGATGATCGGATCGACAGGATACTTATCCTTTTAATCCGACAATCATGTCTATCCGTGTTTTGTCTTAACTGGTAGAATTTTCACGTTTCTTGAATAATCAAAGTAACACGGATAAAAAGGATGATCGGATCGACAGGATACATTATCTTTTTAACCCGAACATACTTGACGAAAACGGGATCTCTAGTTACATTCGGATGTCTTTTTTTGTTAACAAGCCCAGGTGGTGAAATTGGTAGACACGCCAGATTTAGGTTCTGGTGCCGAAAGGTGTGTAGGTTCGAGTCCTATCCTGGGCATTTTCATAAAAATTAGGAGTCGTTTATGTCGATACGGAACCGGATAAAAAAATGGATACCTTTTGGGATTATTTTTGCTGCATTTATCAGCTTTGCCCCTGCGCATCTTCATTGTGAAGAATCAACTGCTTCCGAACTAATAGATATTCAATCTTTCATCCCGCAACTCAAAATCGACCTAAAGTATGCGACAGCAGACAACTTTACAGGAAAAATCGTATACAATTTTCATCACTGCTTATTGCTCAAAGAGGCTGCCCTGAAGCTGCGCGATGTTCAGGCCGAACTGGAAACCATGGGCCTAGGTTTGAAAGTGTGGGATGGATTTCGGCCCGCTGCTGCACAGTGGAAATTCTGGGAGCTTGTCCCCGATGAGAGATACGTGAGCGATCCGAGAAAGGGAGGAAGACACACACGTGGCACTGCAATCGATTTGACGTTGATTACAAAAGACGGCAAAGAATTAACGATGCCTTCCGATTTCGATGACTTTAGCGAAAAAGCGCATAGAAATTATATGGAAGCCTCTAAAGAAGCGATCAAAAATCGGGAACTCTTACAACTAGTCATGGAAAAGCACGGATTTGTAGGTTTGCCCACAGAATGGTGGCACTTTGATTTAATCGGATGGGAAAATCGTCCTGCGATCGATATTGTTCCTCAATAAACATCAGCTTGAAAGCATGTCGAAATTATTTCATCTCGCTTCGCTGTTTTTACCTCCTTCCTTCTTTATTAGCCAGACTTCAGAAGCCGTTTTTACAGACATCTACAAAAAAAGAGCCTGGGGAAAAAATGAATTGGGGGAAGGTTCTTCAGGCAGAGGAAGTGATTTCGCTTATGCAAAAGAATACATCCAATTTCTTGAAAACTTTTTAAACCAGTTTTCAATCCAAAGCGTTGTGGATGTTGGATGCGGAGACTGGGGTCTTTCAAAGTACATCAACTGGGCAGGGATCTCCTATTTAGGATACGATGTGGTCAAGCACATCATCGCAAAGAATCGGGACACGTTTTCTTCTCCGACCATTCATTTTATTCATGCGGATGCCCTTTATGCGGATTTACCCCTTGCTGACTTGCTGATCTGCAAAGATGTCCTGCAGCATCTTCCACACGATGATATTTTTTTATTCTTATCCCAAATTCACAAGTTCAAGCATTGTCTGATTACAAATGATGTAGATCCCAGTACATTGACAAGCAAAAACTATCCTATTCCCTACAGGGGCGGCTATCGGTATCTCGACCTTACCAGGCCCCCTTTTAATGTAGCAGGGAGCAAAGTCCTGACTTATAAATCAGATATTTGGATTAAGCAGATCTTGCACATTAAAAATATCGAAGAATAATTAGTCGGTCTCATTTAATTTTTCATAGTGTCTTCCTATCCACTGATGAAGATTTAAACAGATGCGGGAAAACTCCTCCGAATATTGAGAAGGATCGATTTTTGTAATTTTACCGATATCGATCTGCACCGCTTGTCCATTAATGAAGCCGTAGTTCTTACTAAAAACCTGCCTCTCATCCGTAAATCCTTTAAAAGTTCGAGCAGCAAACAAATCCTTTAAAGCGCGAATGGCTTGTTTTGCTCCTTCGAGGTCATTTTTTGATAGGAGCTGTTGAATGCTGTCGGGCGCAAGCTGCACTTTTCTCTGGACTACAAAAGGAACCTGATCGAGTGCGATTTCATGCCTTTTCCCCTTTCCATCCACAACTGTCAATGTTTTAAAAAGGCCGTTGGTCCGATTCATGTGCACATACAAAAGAGCTGTCTCTTGAGGTAATTCACTGTACGCCAAAACAAAGCGGGAGCAAAGTTCTGCCAACTCTTTTTTGCGTGTGAAATATTTAATGATCGGCAGCGGCGTGGAGAACTTGAACCAGTTTTGCCAATAGCAAAACCACTTTTTATCTCTAACCCTTCTGGTCTTTAAAAATTTGATTACATATTGTTGATCTTCGCTTTCAAACGCGAATGCTTGTTTGCCTTGGGCCAAATAGGAATATTGCTGGTTGAAAATAAGATCCTGGATTGTAACAACTTCTCCAACCTCCCATTGTTCATTAAAGGGCAAATTTTGAGTGATATTGGCTGGATCGAATCCCTGTTTTTCATTAAACAGCACCCCATTTATTGTTAGAAAAGTCAACGCGGTTAAAAAAAGGGAAAAGATTTTTTTCATATTTAGAGTTAATGAAAACTAATTATTATTGAAAACAAATCATTTATAAGTAAAATGTTATCCTCATTATTTAAAGTTAGAGGATATTATGGCAAATTATGGCGTTTCTGCAACAGCTCCCCGTCCGTTTTCTCTCCGTCCGATTCAAGTTGAAGAGAATAAATCTAAAGATGTTTGTGAAAAAGCAAAAAAAACAAACGTTCTCATGAAAATCGTCAACACCGTTCTACCAAAAAATCCTGTACACAAGCACCGAGAATTCCGACTGGTTCCATTGCCCATTGAGATCGCTTTCGGAAAACACCTATATAGAAGCATGGTCAATAGTCATGGAGGACATTACAATAAAAGAAACTATGAAGGCCTCATGAAAGTTGCCGGCGCAAAACTTTCTAAAGTGTCTGATAGGCCTGACCTCCCTTGGCAATTTTCCGTAATCGATTCTAACACAATAAATGCCTGGTGCCTTCCCGGAGGCA
>DATIJE010000042.1:0-1525 GCA_035478995.1 Rhabdochlamydiaceae bacterium
TTCAGCATAAATGGCATCTCGTAGCCCTGTCGATTCAAAATGCGCAGCTTTGCAAAAGCGCGTAAAGTCCCAATTCAAATCAAATCCCCGCGCACGGCACATATGAATGTAAGCATCGAAATGCAATTGCTCGGTATTGACTAAAAGGCCATCAAAATCAAATAAAAACAGATCAAATTGATCGATCCAAAACATTGCATTCTTCCTTTAGGCGGTTCATTTCTTCCTCAAAGGAAATATCCGAACCATCTATATCGAGATGTTTAAAGTCATTGCGCCGTTGTTCGGCCTCTCGGGCCCCTGCTTTATCGACCTTTCCAATCGATTTCACTCTTTTTACATGATAACCATTGCCTGAAAGCTGATTTAGTTTATGCGTATTATTCGACAAACAGATGAGATTGCGGCTAACGCCGAGCCAATCGAGTAAGATGTAAGTGATCTGATATCCCGCTTCATTGTTTTCCAGACGGGAATCTGGAGTCACTCCAATGGAGGCATATCCTTCCTTGATAGAAGTTTTAAAAATTTGTTCGGAAGAGTTCTCGCCCAACTGTCTTAAGAGAGCACGGCTCAACAGATCGTAAACGAACTCATCTTTGGTATATCCGCTTCCCATTCCTCCCTGCGAATCGATGTGCATGAGCACCATACCCGGTCCATTTTTGAAAGCGATGTGTTTTCCTCCAACACAATGGAATTGCTCCTGTACCCATTTCTCGAACTCCTCGCCATCGTCTATTTTAGGAAGATCGACAGGATTTAAATGGGCAGCCAATTCCCGGATGCTGGCCCATTGATAAGCACAATTACAGCGATTGGAACCAAAAATAAAGGAAGGGGCGCAGGCCGATTCGGTCCGCAAAATGACCTCTCCTTCATAGACATTTCCCACAAGCCCTACATTGACAACTTCCACGCCCAGTCCGGGCCGATACACCATACAGCCTATCTGCCGGGTAATATAAGGCGCCGATGTCCTTGGTGAGGTACATAATAAGGTCGCACTTTTGTTAGCAACGATCAAAGAACCTGTTTTTTGATGAAAAGCAGCATCGAAGATCTGTGAAAGATCTCCTTGCGCTTTCTGAACATCCAGGGCCGGGCCAAAATGTTGTATGATTTCTAGAAAATAATCCTTATCATTTAGGGAAGTAACAGGCTTTTTATTTTCTTTTAGGTCGGAGAAGATCTTTGCATAGATCCCTTTTTGCGCATGAATGCGGCGAATATACGATTCCATTCCAGAATTTAGTTCATTTTCGATTTTTGATAAGTCCATCATGAATTGTCCATCGGTAACTGTTGCAACTTTCGAATTCTCAATGCGTCAGATGGGTGGGTATGATAACGCAATTTAATAAAATCGCCAAGTTTTTCTCGTATTTTCGAAACCCAATTAACATTGCTATCATCTGCTCCAGGTTCAGTCAGGTGATGCACATGATGGGTCTTAAAAAAATAGATGCCCCCTTCCCGTTCCTTTAACCCTGCAATTCTATCGGCTTCATATTCTTGAGAAACC
>DATIJE010000043.1:0-1820 GCA_035478995.1 Rhabdochlamydiaceae bacterium
GTCATCCCCTGGGATTTCGACATCGATCTTGCAGTTCTCGAACCGGATTTTGAAAATGTCAGACATGCCCTCAACGAACTGGACCACAGCAAATACATCGTCCAAGACTGGTCCGGACGCACGAAACCAAACACTTACCTGAAGGTCTATGTCAAAGAAACGGGTGTATTAATAGATATCTATCATTTTGCGATAGATACTGAAGCAAAAACCTTGACCTATATCGTTTCGAATGAGGACAGCATCTTTCTTCCCGAATCTTGGAAGATCCGCGAAAGAAGATATACTGCTCCTGTCACCTACGACATGGTTTTTCCGCTCAAGAAGGCAGAATTCGATGGGATCGAAGTTCTTGTGCCCAACAAAACAAAAGAGTACCTTCAAAGCCGATATGGGGAGAACATCGAGCCTGTAAAGATCTATAATGAGGTCACGGGCAGATATGAAAAAGATCTGAACCATCCTTATTGGAAACTGGCATACCAAAAGTAGGCTCAAGAACCCTCTGGTATAAATTTTAGTGCCGCAGAATTCATACAGTACCGCTTATAAGTAGGTGCGGGTCCATCATCAAATACATGTCCCAGGTGAGACTCGCACCGACTGCATACGACTTCAGTTCTTCTGCTGAAAAAATGATAATCATCTTTATAATCGACATGCTCCGGATCGATCGGTTCCCAGAAGCTCGGCCAGCCTGTTCCAGAATCATACTTTGCTTCTGAACTGAATAAAGGCAGATCGCATCCAGCGCATGCATACATCCCTTTTTCTTTTAAATCCCAATAATCATTATGAAATGCCGGCTCTGTTCCTTTTTCTCTCAACACATGGTATTGTTCTGGAGAGAGCCGTTTTCTCCATTCTTTTTGGGTTAGGATGAATGTTTCATCGGGCGGGTCTTGATCAGTCATGGTTGTAATAGTTCTACTTTGCCACTGTTCAAATGATAATACGCGCCTATAATTTTCAACTTGTTATCACGGATTAATGGAGACAGAACGGGTGAACCTTCTAGTTGTCTCATCACGTTTTGGACATTTGCTTTGATTGCATTCACTAAACGGCTTCCGGGCATGTTTTTCGTCTTATCTACTGCAGATTGAAGATAGGGAGCCACATGGCTCATATGATTCGGCGCTGCCTGGCCTAGCAATGTAGCATTCACAGCTCCGCAATTTTCATGCCCTAACACTAAAATAAGAGAAGACTTTAGGATATCGGCGCTAAATTCGATGCTGTCCATTTCCAACGGTCCTACGACATTTCCTGCAACTCTAGCTACAAACAGATCTCCCAATCCCTGATCAAAGATGATTTCCGGGGGCACTCTCGAATCGGAACAGCTGACAATCACTGCAAACGGTTCCTGTCCTGCCACCAGGTCTTCCCGTCGTTCAAGTTCTGCCCGTCTTCTAGAACTTTGATCAGGATGCATGAAGTTTCCCGAAACAAATCGCTGATTGCCATCTTGTAATTTTTTCAATGCTTGATCAGGCTGTAGCAGTGCATCTTGAGAAAATACCGACGAAGTGCATGCAATGACAAAAATGAACGATAAAACAGAGCGAATTTTCATGATTTTTCCAAGGTTGATCACTTAGATCCACCTTTAAAAAATACAATGATTTTTTGCAAATTAATTCTTAACCAGAAGTACCGCAACTAAACGTTGCGGTACTTTGGATCGATCTATTTGTGTTCTTTAAAATTTACTTTTTTCTCTTTATTAAACCAAACCGATTTTTTTTCTTTAGCAGTTGGTTCCGGTTTAGTAGATGTATCAACAACAGGTTGTTCAACCGTTTGTTCTACTTTGG
>DATIJE010000044.1:0-30385 GCA_035478995.1 Rhabdochlamydiaceae bacterium
TGGAAATAAAAAATTATCGGCATCCCGAATAGGCATGCTGTTTGAAAGAAAAAGCCCCCAATCGGCCGTTAAATGGGAGGAAAGCCAGCGAGCTATTCCAGGTTCTGTTAGGATAGGCTCTTCCGCGAAGAATGTATCCAAATGTTCGGATACGATTTTCGAGCATTCTTTCCATTTTGCAAGCCAACAGGATTCAGATGATCTAGGAATGAAAGGAAGAATGGCAGAGCAAAAAGTGGAAGGAGAACATTCGATCCTGCGGGTGACAATGTGTTTGGGATCGTGTCTGCAAGAGTGATCGGCGATCAAGCCGTAAAAATGGGTTGAAATAGTACTCGTCCATTCCAATAATGGCTTGGATACAAGCCTATCCCCAAAATGTAAAATCGCTTCCGGCTTCAGATCGGGGCATGTTTTAAGAATCGATTCATAATAACTAATCCGGTTGCAATGAGCGCCATCAGATCGAGATCCAGAGGTCGCATCGGCAAAAATAGGCCAATTCAATGTTTCTGCAAGTTCATAAATCGGTTTTCGAGACACATATGGCTGGAGGGATCCAATCACAATCAATCCTTTTTCTATTCCTGATATTTGCGCAGACCAACTTTCAAGTGTCGAACGGGACGGAGCACTGATCGCGCTTTCATATTGGGTCGTAAACGAAGCGGTTGGTAACGAAGATGCATTGGAGAAAAAAGGCTCTCGCAGCATGACATTGATATGCACAGGGCCCTTATTGCCATGCGACGAGCGATAGACCGCTTGTGCGATGGAAGTTGCAACGTAATGATCGGATAACGCGCTCTCCGGGCATGCAAGATCGATAGACCAATGGACATGATGCGCAAATAATTTCACCTGATCCGTAGTTTGATTAGCGCCGTTGTCTCTAAGTTCTGGAGGGCGGTCTGCAGTCACAACGACAAGGGGGATGAATGCGGCAGATGCCTCCATGATCGCAGGAAGAAGATTGCCCACGGCTGTTCCGGATGTCACAATCATCACTGTTGGAATTCCTGTTGCCTTGGCGAAACCCAAGGCGTGAAATGCCATGCCTCGTTCGTCAAAATGCACCATCCTTTGCACATGAGGATGTTCTGCTACCGCTAAAAGCAGGGGAGTATTCCGCGAACCTGGAGATAAACAAAAATAACGGACTCCTTGCTTGACCAATTGATCAACGATCAATTTGGCCCATCTCTCTGTTAGCTGGCCGTTGTCATAGATCATATTATGGCTCTGAATTGCGCAATTTTATGTTCGAGTTCTTCCCACTCTTTGATAGGTTCTGATCCTCGAACGATTCCAGTGCCTGCAAAAAGATGGAGTTGGGAGTTTTCGACCAAAGCGGATCGGATTCCTACTGCAATATCTGCTGCTTCGGGACTTACCCATCCAAGAGGAGAGGCATACCAGCCGCGATCGAAAGGCTCTTTTGATTCGATAAATTGAAACGCTTTGCAGCTAGGGTTGCCTCCAATTGCGGGAGAAGGATGCAATGTTTTCATCAAATCCAAATCTGAAATGGAATCTTTAAGACGTCCGGTACATCTGTTATAAATGTGCTGGACTGTGGAGGTTTTTAAAATACTATCGCTTTCTTCATAACTGCAAGATTCACACATAGGAGACAGTTTTTCATAAATAAAGCTTTTCACAACAGAAAATTCGTGGTTTTCTTTTGAGCTATTGATTAGGTCGGATTTAAAAAACAGGTCTTCTTTGGATGTTTTTCCTCTTGGGCGCGTACCTGCAATCGCCTCGCTTATAATCTGTTTCCCTTGCCGTTCATAAAGTTTTTCTGGGCTTGCACCTATGAAAGCGTGTTCCTTTGAAAATTGAAAGGCAAAGACGGTCGCATTTTCCGAGGACTTTCTCAAATGATACAGCAGGTCTAACGGACAGATCCGTTGATCAAATTGAAAAGTAGAACGGCGGGCAAGGACAATTTTTTCTATTTTTCCAGATTTGATCATTTCGAGACATTCCAGAAGATGCTGTTCCCATTGTTCGAATACGGGTGAATCGAACCGAGATAAGAGATTTTTTTTTTGATTTTCTGCAGAGGCGTGAGAAAAAGAAAACAACGGGCCATTGTTCCCAATTGCATTCACTGTTAATTCTGATTTTTCTTCGGATCGATGCAATTCGACAGATGGGAGGAAGAACATCTGTTTGGGAAATAGATTCCATGTGTTGTCTTTTTTGTGATGTGAAAAACCCATTGCTCCAAAAAAACGCACATCTTGGGGGGCATCCGAATCAAATGAAGGGGGCTGATCAAGATGAAGGACGCAACCCGCAGCTGCGAAGCGATGTTTGTTTTCCCGATCTTGCCAGTAAACTTTTGGGTAGAGGTTTTGCTCCTTCAACCAAAGGAGCGGATCTAATTCTGGCGCTGCAATCACGTTTCTTTCGAGTTGATAAGAGTGTCCATTTAATTGCAGCAGCTGGGAACCCGCCATAAATTCTTTAATTTTTATCTCCTCGGTAAATGGAAACGACTCCTCCTGTCAAAGGGTGAGCATGTGCATGAACAAAATCGGCTTGTCGCATGATGTTGCAGAAATCCTCTCCGGATGGAAATGTTTCAACAGTTTTATTGAGATATCGATAGGCATCTTTGTTCCGGGCGATTAGACCGCCAATGCTGGGCAAAATGTTTCTCATATAAAAAAGATGAGCGATTTTAATCCCTCGATTGGAAGGGATGGAACATTCCAAAATTAAAGCACGACCTTCAGGTTTGAGGACTCTATAAATTTCTTTGAGACATCCCAGCACATCGGTGACATTGCGTATTCCAAAGGACATAGTCACGCAGTCGAAAGAATTGTCCGGATAAGGAAGTGACATGGCACTTGCCTGTTCGAACTTCACTCGTCCCGCATATGGCTTTCCGCAAATTTTTTTTTCTCCAATGCGGATCATTTCTTGCGCAAGATCAATTCCATGAGCCTGGATGATTTCCGGTGCATTTTCTAATAGAACAATCAACTGATCTGCGGTTCCCGTGGCGCAATCTAGAAGGGTAATTTCCTTTTTCTGTGGCAAAAAAAAGAGCATTTTTTTGCGCCAATATTGATCGAATCCCATGGTCATGACCCGATTCATCAGGTCATATGTTGGAGAGATGACATCGAACATCTTCCAAATTTCGGTACGCGATGGCCCTTCCGGTGTTTGCAGCATAGAAGCTCAATCTTATTTGCAGAGCTTAGTTTTCTAACACAATCCCGCTGCTTATGCAATTCTAAAAATTAAAAGATAAACTTTTGAGACATAGAAGAATGATTATTTCTCTTTGGCAATGAAGCGTCGAAATTGTGGTATTGCTTCAGGATTTTCAAACCACATTGCAATATCCTTTGGTAGGGAAACTCTTATTTTAGATTCTTTTTTAGTTCCTTTTGGCCTTCCAGCACCTTCTCTTTTTCCACCGCGGCCTTTAGTTTTTTTCTCTACAATATCTGAAATATTTTGATTAAGCCTTTGTTTGATGAACTCACGCAAATAGCGAGGATAATTCTTTATGACTTCTTCTGGAGAGTCTCCTGCATATTCAACATCGGGATATGAAGAATGCCTAAAAATCCAAGCATGAAATCTTTTATTAAAACGCGGCTTGATTTCTCCAATTTCGTCTAGAGCTATTTTCAAATGTTTTGTTATTTCTTTTTGGGAGGCCATTTTAATCCTCTTTCTTTGAACTTTTTTTCTGTCTTATGAACACTAAAAGCCACAATTTCTCTTTTTTTTCCTTTTGCATGACTAATTTTGATAGCGCATATGAATACGCCGTTTTCATCGAATAGATTATAGTCAATTCCCCCTTTGACAAGACGCCAACCGGCAATTTTTAAATATCCAAGATAGATATTTTCTTCGAGAGGTTTAAATACCATCGGAAGTCTCTGTTTTTTCATTTTAGATTATTTTGCCAAAATAATCAAATCTTTTTAAAAATTTTCAAGATTTGCGCTTGCGCTCGTTTTCCATTAGGAAACGTTTGCGGAGACGGATGAAACGAGGGGTGACTTCGACCAATTCATCATCTTGAATAAAGTCGATGGCTTGCTCGAGGGTAAATGTGCGTGGGGGAGTGAGGATGATGTTTTCATCGCTCCCTGATGCACGGACGTTGGTGAGTTGTTTGCCTTTAGTGACGTTGACGATCAAGTCATTATCACGGTTGTGCTCTCCGACGATCATCCCTTCATAGACTTCATCTCCTGGAGAGACGAACAATGCGCCTCTTTCTTGAATTCCAAAGGATGCATAAGCTGTGACTTTTCCCGAGCAAATGGAGATAAGGGCTCCTTTTTTACGGCCAGGTATGGTTCCTTTCCAAGGTGCATAAGTGTCAAAAATAGAAGTTAAAATTCCAAGACCGCGAGTGACAGTCATGAATTCGTTGCGATAGCCCATCAGTCCGCGTGTCGGAATGAGAAATTCAATGGCGCTGATTCCATGTTCATTTGTGTTCAACGCTCTCATTTCTCCTTTTCGCCTGGAAAGTTCTTCTATGACCGCTCCGGAGAACTCCTGAGGCACCTCGATATGGGCGATCTCTATAGGCTCGTGTTTTTCTCCATTGATTTCTTTAAGGATCACTTGCGGTTTGGAAAGGACGAATTCGTAGTCTTCTCTGCGCATGGCTTCGATCAATACTGCAAGATGAAGTTCTCCTCGCCCACAGACGCGGATCGCATCTTCTCTAGACGAAACCTCTTCGATTTTAAGAGAGATGTTCGCTTTTTTTTCTTGCTGCAGTCGATCGCGGATTTTATTCATCGTAACGTGTTTTCCATCCCGTCCGACAAAAGGGCCGTTATTGACCATGAGTTCAATAGAAAGAGTAGGTTCGGCCAATGTAATAGGGGGTAATTGGACAATATGATCCGGATTGCAAAGCGTATCTCCGATCGTCACTTCAGGAATCCCTGAAATGCTGACGATATCTCCAACTCCTGCTTCATCCATTTCTATTTTTTTTAGCCCAAAATACCCTTCAATCCTGGCAACGCGGTGTTGTGTGGGATGGCCGGTTTTATCCACTTTTGAGATCATTTCCCCCTTTTTGATCTGCCCTTCTAGAATTCTTCCGCATGCCTGGCGGCCGATGAAATCGTCATAAGCCAATGTGGTCGCCTGCATTAGAAAAGGCATGTCGAGATTGCCTGGAGGAGGAGGAACTTTTTCGATGATCATTTGGAATAAAGGGCGCATATCGGTTCTTGGATCATTCAGGTCGCGTATCGCAAATCCGGACAGCCCAGACGCATAGCATACAGAAAAATCGAGCTGCTCGTCTGTTGCTCCCAATTCCACGAAAAGATCGAATGTCAAATTCAGGGCATTATCGGGATCTGCATGGGGGCGGTCGATTTTGTTAAGGATGACGATAGGGCTCAAGCCCATTTTAAGAGCTTGCGATAATACGAAACGGGTCTGCGGCATCGGGCCTTCTTGAGCGTCGACAAGAAGCAGGACACAATTGACCAGACCCAGCACTCTTTCCACTTCTCCAGAAAAGTCTGAGTGTCCGGGCGTGTCTATAATATTGATTTTATAATCTTCAAAGAAAATACTAGTATGTTTGGCAAAAATCGTAATGCCTCTTTCTTTTTCCTGATCATAGCTGTCCATCACTCTTTCGGGGATCTTTTCATTGTCACGAAAAATATTGGACTGTTTGAGCAAACTATCGAGTAGTGTGGTCTTGCCGTGATCGATGTGTGCGATAATGGCGATATTACGAATTTTTTTTGGACTGAACATAAAGATTAGCTTTTAATGTTTAATAATGGGTTTTAATTTTAAGATAATAGAAATTTAAAAGCTATTGCAAAAATTTAACGGTCTATCTAAAATCCCGGCAGTTCTCGAAGAGGTGATGTCATGCAGACAAACTCAGAAGAAATAAAGGCTACTGAGGAGCTCCATCTTGCTTCGGGCAACCTCATGGACTCAAAGACCTCCCATCTCGATGACATCCTCAATGAGAAATTGGAAAGGGCGTTCCATAAACAGACATCCCAGGTCGTCCTTCACGATGTGGCTAAAATCGCATCCGAACATTCTCCTATAGACCTTGCCTATGCTGCTCCCCGTCTTCCTCCAAATGCGAGACCTGTCATTTATGAAAATTTATCGAACATCGAGGCAAAAATCGAGTTTATGATCAATACCGATAGCAGCACAAGAGCTGCGGTATTCAATCATATCGCCGATGAAGATGTGAAAAAGCTCATCAACCACATGCCCCCAGACGAAGCGGTGTCGGTGTTGGAGGCTGTTCCGGAAAGACGATTCCGCCGCGTGATCGATATACTCGACCCAAAAAAGGCTCTGAGAATTAAAGAAATTAAAAAACATCAACGCAATACGGCAGGGCGGTTGATGACAAATGAATTTTTTTCTTTTACTATGGATGTGACGATAGGGGAGGCTGCGGCACTTATCCGCGATAATCCTGGAATCGATTTAACTCGCCGTATTTTTGTTCTCAACCATGCAGGGGAGCTTCAGGGATATGTTCCCGCCCGAAATCTGATCGTCAATCCCCATCATCTACCTCTCCGGCAAGTCATGCGACCTATTCTACATAAAGTGGCTGTCGACACTCCAAGGGAGGAGGTAGTGGATATTGTAGAGCGATATAAGGTGTCTGCTCTTCCTGTCGTTGATGAGAGCGACCGGCTGGTAGGCGTGATCACTTACGAAGATGTGATTGAAGCGATCGAGGATATCGCCGATGCCACCATCGCACGAATGGCGGGTACTGTGGAGAAAGTCAGCGAGCATGAATCATTGGTCAAGCGTTTTTTCGCTCGGGCGCCTTGGCTCGTCGTCACCCTTTTCGCCGGCCTGATAAACGTTGGAGTGATGTCTTCTTTTGAAAAATATGAGGGCGGCATTTTGACTTTCGTATTGTTCTTTGTCCCTCTGATTACAGGAATGTCGGGCAATATCGGAATTCAATGCAGCACTATTTTGGTGCGCAGCATGGCGATCGGTCTTTTATCTATGGGTAATAAACGGGAAGCAGTCATCAAAGAATTGACTATAGGTATCTCGATCGGGATCGTTTTCGGCATTTTATGCGGTATTTTGGTCTACGCCCTGGATTTTGCGGGGATATCCTATGTCACGGTTAGCCCTGTTGCTGTCGGGCTCATCGTAGGAGTGGGTCTTATAGGATCCTGTTTTGCTGCTACAGTGCTGGGAGTCTTTTCTCCATTGTGTTTTGCTCGTTTAGGCGTGGATCCAGCAATCGCCTCAGGACCAATTATCACAGCTTTCAACGACTTTTTAGCAATGTCAATTTATTTTTTAATCAGTATTGGACTCAGTGCCTTATTATTTCACTGATTTAGTACTGGTTCTTAGACAAGAGAAAATGCATCTACAAATTTTGTCGTTAATCCACGTCCTTCCAGACAATTTAAAACAATTTTTTGAATGTCGGGATTGATTTCGTCATTCGCTTGTAAAAGACAACGCTCTTTTAATAATATCTTTGAATCTTGGAAAGGATTTTTCTGAGGTTGAAATGTATTATCCAGGCACATGTCATGCAGATCGACCAAGACGCCAAAATTGCCTTCTTCTTTCAACTTCTCAAGTTTCTTTCTAACATTCTCAAATGTCGTCTTTGGAACTTCGGAACCATCTTTTAAGATTACCATACTGCACATAGCCATTTTCTCCTGTGTGAAGTTGAAGCGGCTGAAATAATTGAAATAAACGAGAATGTTTTTCATTCGAAATACAATAGCATGCAAATCTTTTTTTTCAAGCAAAATCGATCGGTTTTTTTTATGTTCAATGATCAGCAAATCTGTTATAATCATGGTGTTTTGGATGAAAAAAATCATGCACGTACCGGAGTTCAGAAGAACAATTTTGTTTGCTATTTTGAGCCATCTAAAATATAGTCCTGAAATGAGGAAAAAAGCTGCTGTAGAATCGAGCTATGGACACGAAGAATAAACCATCCAGGTTTTTCAGGACTCCAAGAAATTACGACGGGGTTCAGCCTACCGGAAAACACATTCAACAGCTTTTGCCGGAATTATTGAAGCAAGTGGGAGAAGTGTACCAGGACAGGCCGGACCTCATTTTGGCCGCCTGGGCCGAGATTATCGGCGAGCGTTTTGCCCCGATGGCCAAAGCAGTTTCTTTTAACTCGGGAATATTGACGGTAAAAGTACAGAATTCCACTTTGCACAGTTTGCTTTCCCAAACTGAAAAACCCAGGTTGTTAAAGAGCCTCAGAGAAAAGTTTCCCTCTGTGGCCATCCGAAACATCACATTCCGAATCGGCTGAGAGATGGATCGTTCTCTTAGTCGATTTGGAATATAGAATTGAGATTATTAAGGTATGACAACGATGACAAAAGAAAAAGAATACGATGCAAGTTCGATTACTGTCTTGGAAGGCCTCCAAGCTGTGCGCGAGCGTCCAGGGATGTACATTGGAGACACTTCGACTAATGGACTTCATCAGCTCGTCTATGAGGTAGTGGACAATTGCATCGACGAAGCTCTGGCAGGATTTTGCAATGAGATCAACATTGTCCTGCAAAAAGACAATTCGGTCAGCGTTGAGGATAATGGCCGGGGTATTCCCGTTGGACGCCATGAAAAAGAATCTCACAAGCAAGGGCGTGATGTTACGGCGCTCGAAGTGGTCATGACGATTCTGCACGCTGGTGGAAAGTTTGACAAAAGCACTTATAAGGTGTCTGGCGGGCTTCACGGGGTCGGCGTATCTTGCGTCAATGCCTTATCTAAAAAGATGCACGTCGAGGTGTATCAAAATAACCAGATGTATGAAATGGACTTTGCTAGAGGAAAACCTCTCCATGTACTCAAAGTTCTGGGCGAGACCAAAAAAAGAGGCACAAAGATTGTTTTTTGGCCTGATGACACGATCTTCAATGTCATTGAATTTGATTATGGTATCCTGCTCAAACGTTTGCGCGAATTGGCCTTTTTAAATCGCGGCATCACCATCAATTTCCGCGATGAAAGAGGCGACGAGCCCAAAGATATCAGTTTCACTTATGAAGGAGGGATCGTCTCCTTCGTCTCTTATTTGAACGAGAATAAAACTCCTCTTTTTCCAAAACCGATTTACATTCGCGGCTCTAAAGAAAGCCATGACGGAGTGGTCGAGTTCGAAGTCGCCATGCAATGGAATGACACCTATACTGAGAATCTTTACTCGTATGTCAATAATATCGCTACCCGTCAAGGCGGAACGCATGTAACTGGTTTTTCTACAGCGCTGACGAGAGTGCTCAACAGCTATATTAAATCGCACCAGTTTATCAAAACGGATAAAATCTCTGTTTCAGGCGACGACATGCGCGAAGGAATGACTGCCGTGCTGTCTTTAAAAGTGCCCAATCCTCAATTTGAAGGGCAGACGAAACAGCGTCTGGGCAACAGCGATGTAGCATCCATTGTACAGCAAATCATCGGCGAAGAATTAGGGATCTTTCTCGATGAAAACCCCAACATAGCAAAGATCATTTCAGAAAAGGCCATCATAGCTGCGCAAGCACGCGAAGCGGCTAGAAAAGCTCGGGAGCTCACTTTGCGCAAGACGGCTTTAGACGGTGCGCGTCTTCCGGGAAAATTGACCGACTGCCAAGAAAAAGACCCTGCTTTGTGCGAAATTTATATTGTCGAGGGAGATTCTGCCGGAGGATCGGCCAAATCAGGAAGAGACCGCAGATTTCAGGCAATCCTGCCTATCCGAGGTAAAATTCTGAATGTTGAAAAAGCGCGCTTGGAAAAGATCCTTCAGAACACGGAAGTGGGCGCGATGGTCGCAGCCTTGGGTTGCGGAATCGGCGCGGACAATTTCAGTGTTGAAAAATTGCGGTATCATAAAATCATCATCATGACCGATGCCGACGTCGACGGGTCGCATATCCGTACACTTCTATTGACTTTCTTTTATCGGCACATGCCCGCACTTGTAGAAAATAATTATATCTATATCGCGCGACCGCCTCTTTATCGGGTCACCAGAAAAAAAATCAGCCGTTATATCCACAGTGAAAAAGAAATGGATGAATACCTATTAAAACTGGGTATGAGCGATGTCCAGATTCGCTTAGTTGGACATTCTGACACTCTGACGAAAGAACAGATAGAAGAGTTATTGCACGCCATTAGAGATGAAGAACATTTCATTGCTGCAATCGAGCGTAAAAGCATTCCTTTTAGAGAGTTTCTCGCTGCTAAGGATGATGCTGGACGGTTTCCCCGTTTTCAGGTCAAACTTGAAGATCAGGTGCAATTGGTGTACTCCGAAGAAGAATTCCATGAACTCAAAAAACAGAATGAAGAGATCCAGAAGCAGCAGCATGAACGTACTTTAGCTTCGATTCCGGCTGACGAGCAGACTGAAGAGATGAAGACATTCAAGCCTAAAAGCCTTCCTTTCCTCGAACTCTATGAGCTTGAAACGCTGACTCGGCTGAGAAATAAAATGTCGGAATTCGGTTTCTCATTCGATCAATATGACATTGCTGATGGCAAATTATTCGACTTCATTGATGAAGATGGAAAAGAGACTCCTGTCCATACTTTAAAAGAGGGAATCGATTTCCTGCGTGTCAACGGCCGAAAAGGAATTGAAATTCAACGTTACAAAGGTCTTGGAGAGATGAATGCAGACCAACTCTGGGAAACCACAATGGACCCTGCAAAACGGACTCTATTGCGTGTGACTCTGCCTGATGCGATTGCAGCAGATCACATGTTTACTATGCTCATGGGAGAAGATGTTCCTCCTCGCCGAGCATTTATTGAGCATCATGCATTGTCTGTCAAGAACTTGGATATTTAAAGAGAGTACGCGACTATGTCTTATACTAAAGATGAAATTATTCTCCCACGCAATGTAGAGGAAGAGGTCAAGGAAAGCTATTTGCGCTATTCCATGTCCGTTATCATTTCGCGCGCGCTTCCCGATGTGCGGGACGGTTTGAAACCTTCTCAGCGGCGGATTTTATATGCGATGCGACAACTGAATCTTTCTCCAGGTGGAAAACACAGGAAATGCGCCAAGATTTCCGGCGATACTTCCGGTGATTACCACCCGCATGGAGAGACGGTCATTTATCCTACTTTAGTGCGTATGGCGCAAGAGTGGGCGATGCGCTATCGTTTGATCGATGGGCAAGGAAACTTCGGTTCGATCGATGGCGATCATGCGGCAGCAATGCGTTATACTGAGGCCCGTTTGACCCATTCTTCCATGGCTCTTATGGAAGATTTGGAAAAAGATACCGTTGATCTGATTCCCAATTACGATGAAACAAAAACGGAACCCACAGTATTTCCTGCTAAATTCCCCAATTTGATCGCCAATGGATCCTCCGGGATCGCAGTCGGAATGGCTACCAATATTCCTCCTCATAACCTGGGTGAATTGATCGCAGCGACCTTGCTCGTGATAGATAATCCAACTGCCTCGATCGATGAGATCATGGAAGTGATGCCCGCTCCAGATTTTCCTACAGGAGGCATCATTTGCGGTTTCCGAGGCATTAAAGAAGCATACCATACAGGCCGAGGTAAAATCGCCCTTCGGGCGCTTATACGCGTCGAAGATCAGGATTCAGGCGACCGTCAGAGGCTTGTCGTCGATGAGATCCCATACAACATTTCCAAGTCTGATTTAATTCAACACATCGCAAACCTCGTCAATGACAAGACCATCTCCGGCATTTCCGATATCCGCGATGAATCAGATAAAGATGGCATGCGGATCGTGATAGAGCTCAAAAGGGGAGAGATCCCTGATGTGACCATCAACCAGCTTTATAAATTTACCTCGATGCAGGTGACATTCGGCTGCAATATGCTCGCTTTGGACAAAGGCCTTCCAAGGACAATGAACATCAAGCACATGATCACTGCCTGGATCGAGCACCGGATCGAAGTCATCCGCCGCAGAACCCGGTTCGAACTCGCCAAAGCGGAAGCGCGGGCACATATTCTCGAAGGTTATCTCAAAGCCCTGGACCATCTCGATGCGGTTGTCAAGATCATCCGTGCGAGCAGCAACCGGGAAGCTGCAAAAATGGAATTGATGGCCAAATACGAATTAAGCGATAGACAGGCGAACGCCGTCCTCGATTTGCGCCTCTATCAATTGACTGGGCTTGAGCGGGAAAAAATAGAGAACGAGTATCAAGATCTCCTTGCAAAAATCACCCATTTTCGCGCAGTCCTTGCAAGTGAAACTTTAGTCAGAGGCATCATCAAGGATGAGCTGAACGATCTAAAAAGACACCATATTTCCGATCGCAGAACAAAAATCATCGCCGCTGAAGGCGAATTCAATATGGAAGACCTCATTCCCGATGAGCAGGTGATCATCACCATTTCCGAGGATGATTATATCAAACGGATGCCGGTCGACACGTTCCGCGAGCAGCGCCGCGGAGGTGCTGGTGTGATTGGAATGGACATGAAAAAAGAAACGGATACTCTGAAAGATATCTATGTCGCATCTACCCATGACTATTTGATGATTTTCACAAGCCTTGGCCGCTGCTATTGGCTCAAAGCATGGCAGATTCCAGAAACGGGGCGCCGCTCCAAAGGCAAGCCGCTCATCAACCTTCTGGAAGATATTAAGAGCAACGAAAAAATCGCTGCGGTCCTGAGAGTAAAAAACTTTGAAGAGCAGGCCGGCATTTTGCTTGCCACTCGTCAAGGCGTGGTCAAGAAGACCGATCTGAATGCTTTCAGTTCTCCTAGACGCAAAGGCGTGTACTCGATCAATATTGATGAAGGGGATGAAGTGATCGCAGCCCGTCTGACGAGAGAAGGGCAGCAAGTGATGTTGTTCACCAAAAATGGAATGGCAGTAAGATTCGACCAATCTCAGATCCGGCCTGTTGGACGTGTCGCAAGAGGAGTCCGAGGCGCTACTCTCCGAGATGAAAACGATGCCGTTGTTTCTTGCGAAGTGGTAAAAGGGGATGAAAGCATCCTCGTTGTCTGTGAGCACGGATTCGGCAAACGCTCGAAGGTTGAGGATTTTAGACAGACCAATCGCGGCGGCGTCGGAGTGCGGTCGATCATCACAAGCGACCGCAATGGAAAAGTCGTCGGAGCGATTTCCGTTGCTGATAAAGACAGCGTCGTCATGATGTCGAATGCTGGGCAGACTCTGCGCATCTCCATGAAAGACGTTCGCGTAATGGGCCGCTCGACCCAGGGAGTGCGCCTTGTGAACTTACACGAAGGCGATGTCCTCGTCGCAATTCAGAAACTAGAGCATATCGAACCTGAAAAGACAGAAAAAATTGAGTAGAGGATGCGACTTGGGAAGTTCATCACCTTCGAAGGCGGTGAAGGCGCTGGTAAGACCACGCTTATCAACCGCGTTTACGAAACTTTAAAAAAGCGCAAACAGCACGTCCTTCAGACAAGAGCTCCCGGCGGTTCCAAAGTAGGGGAGGCGATCCGCGAAATCTTGTTGCATAAACAGGATTTTGCAATTGGAAAATCCTGCGAACTGCTCCTTTTTTTAGCGGACCGTGCTCAACATGTCGAAGAGGTCATCGCACCCGCTTTAAAAAAAGGGATGATTGTACTGTGCGATCGCTTCAATGACTCGACCATTGCCTACCAAGGCGGAGCAAGAGGGTTCGGAGAAGAAAAAGTACATGCACTCTGCTCGTTTGCATCTTCCGGTTTAAAGCCGGATCTGACCCTCTATTTAGACATCGATCCAAAGATAGGATTCGAAAGGCGTAAAAAGGGGGGATTCGAACATGACAGGATCGAATCAGAAGATCTATCCTTTCATCAAAAAATCCGTGAGTCCTTTCATAAGATCGCTCTAAAAGAGCCAGAACGCTTCCATATTATTGATGCGACACCTTCAGCAGACTCCGTCTTTAAAGAGGCGATGTCTTTAATTGATAAACTCCTTTTACCAACGTGATCTAAGATGACTTCACTCATTGGCAACCATACTGCACACATCCTCATCGAACGCATGCTTGCAAGCAGGCAGGTGCCTAACACCCTTTTGTTTGCCGGCCCGGAAGCAATAGGTAAAGGCCTGTTCGCCTTAAAGCTAGCTGCGGGTTTGATGGGACCTGGCCATGTTAAAAAAATGGAACATGGGTCTCATCCTGACGTACACATCTATCACCCTGAAGGAAAAAGCGGCCTGCATCCCATTTCTGCAATGAGACAGTTGATCGAGGAAATGCAATTGCCTCCATTTGAAGCCCCATGCAAAATCTTTATCCTTCATGATGCAGAGCGTATGCTGCCGTCTGCAAGCAACGCTTTGCTCAAGACTTTTGAAGAGCCATCTTTAGATAGCTATATTATTTTGTTGAGCAGCGAGTGCGAAGCGATGCTGCCGACCATTGTTTCACGCTGCCGAAAAATTTCTTTTTTTTCTGTTGCGGAAGAACAGATCGCTGAATATGTCGAACAGAAATGGGGCAAAGCTCCTGAAGAAGCTAGGCGCATCGCGTTTCTTTCCCATGGCTCTATCGGGAAAGCCCATGCACTGGTCGAGCAGGAAAATACAGTTCAAAAAAGCGAACTGATATTAGAGCTTCTCTCCAATAGAAAAAATGTTCCCGCTCTATTATCCGGTCTTGCGAAGCTGGAAGAATTCCTTGAACCCAGAGAAACTCAAGATGGAGAACTGGACGGCGATAGGATGAAGCAGATCGATGCGGTGTTCGAAGAGCTTTTATATTGGTATCGCGACCTCTACCTTCTCTCAAAAAATAGCGATCGCAAATATCTTTTTTATCGCGAGCATCTCTCGAAACTAGAGAATTTTCAAAATGAAGCAGTTCCTTTGGAAAGAGCATTTGAGCTGATTTCAGAGGCTCGACTTGCCGTGCAACGAAACATCAAGCTCCGCGTTGCTTTGGAACACTTCTTCTTACAATTATAATTTTTTATCCTTTATCCTGACCATTCTGTTTCCTGTAGTATTCAGTTGGAAATACTGTGATAATTTCTTCCGCGTTAAGATCCAAAGATACTTTTTCGATAGATGGGGATTTTTCCAAGTCTACTATTCGTAATTTTGCACAACAATTTAGTTCTAAGGTTTTTAATGAGCTCAGTTTAAAAATAGGCCGTTCTAATTGATGACAATAACTCATGGTTAAATCTTCAAGAGAAGGCAGGTTCTGTTGCGAAATAGAATTGACAAAATCATCAGTGACAATCGTCGCAGACAAAAGCACATTCTGAAGAAAAAATAAGTTTTCAAGATTGCAACCTACGAGTTTAAAGCATGCACACAGTTCTAATTTTTTCAGAGAGATCAGACACCTTAAATCAGGCTGACGAAGATGTTTGCACGTGTTTAAAATAAGAGTTTCAAGTTGAGTGAGATCATGCACAAGTATATTTAAATCTCTATCCACAAAAGAGTTTTCAGATAGATCTAAAAATTTTAGCGAATGGAGTTCTTTAAACGAAAAGTTAAAAACTGTGCAATTTTTTAAATGCATCGATGATAACTTAGAAAGGCCCGAGAATTTTGGTTGTCTCAAATTTCTACAATTACTTAAATCCAATGTCACAAGATTGGAAAAACTTTCAAAATCAGGATTCACAACCCGATTGCAATTTTTAAGTAAAAGAACTTTAAGAGAAGGAAGACTTAATGCTCCAATCTTTTTTATCAAAACGTCATCGGCATCCGAATTCGACAAATCAAGTGTCTCAATAAAAGGACACTTTTTAAGATTTTCAATCAGATCGTAATTTGATTTAAATCTGTTCGTTGCGCAATCGTGCCATTGTTTCCATGCATTAAAGACAATCTCTTTTTTTTGTCGCATCTGCTCGAATTGCAATCTGGCCAATTCTGGATTCTTCAGGGTTTTATGCCAAACTTTGCACACTCTGGATGCGGTGCCCATCTCTTTATCGATGGATAAATTGGAAAAAATCTGCAATTGAAGATTCAGACCTAGATGATGGAAAGGATCGGTTTCTCTAACAACCATGAATTATCTCAATTTGCCGGACCATCCAAGTTTTGTGCGCAAAGTTGAAAAATAATCGCGCCTGAGCAAACTGACGAGCTTGAAATTTTTCGCGCTTCTGGTAATGCGGAAGACTTCACCGGTTTGAAGAGTGAGGAGGGTGAGTCCATCGGCTCTGATTTCAATAGGTTCGTATTCGCTGAGATATTGGATCTGTATTTCCTGATTTGCCATCAAAACAATAGGACGGTTTGAAATGGTATGCGGACTGATGGGGGTTAACACCAATGCTTCTAGTTCCGGACTTAAAATCGGCCCGCCTGCGGCCATCGAATAAGCGGTGGACCCGTTTGGAGTAGAGACGATCACTCCATCTGCTTCGAAAGTATTTAGATAAA
Source organism: Rhabdochlamydiaceae bacterium (assembly GCA_035478995.1). Lineage (GTDB taxonomy): Bacteria > Chlamydiota > Chlamydiia > Chlamydiales > Rhabdochlamydiaceae > DATIJE01. The sequence continues at coordinate 16,418 of DATIJE010000044.1, forward strand.
GCCCGCCGACGTGGATCGCCACTTCGATCAAACTTGGATTCCTGCCTCGATGCACGACGATATCATTGACCGCAAAGCATCGATCACCATGCAGAGATTCACCTTGTACCATCACTCTTTCTTCAATTTTGTAGGCGCCGTTGATCAGGTCTTGCAAGCTGGGGTAGATTTCAGAAATAGGGATGTCGGCCATAAAACCGAGATGTCCCAAATTGATCCCGACAATCGCGGCATCCAGGTGCTCATATTTATGGACAAGCCTTAGAATGGTGCCGTCTCCGCCCATCGTTATCAAAAACTTAATTTCGGATTGGTTTACTTGCGAGATAGGTACGGCACCGATATGCGCGGCATCTTCATCTTCACTGACGACGGTGATGCCCTGATTTGTAAGGAACTCTTGAATTCCTATAGCCAGATTGAGAGATTGCCGTTTGCTAGTGTTGGGAAAGATCGCTATAATCATCGTGCATATCCACTTAAAATAACTGATTTGAAATCGAATTCTTTCAAAATTTGGGCTGAAATATTTTCTGGAGTCAGACCGATTTCAGCACAGATGTCCTGGTTGCTCCCTTGTTCTAGAAAAGTATCAGGAATTCCAAAATTTAACACCTGAAGATTATTAAAGCCATTCCGCACAATGAATGAATTGAAAATTGTCGCAAGCCCGCCATTAAGGGCGTGTTCTTCGATGGTCACGATATGATGATGGGAAAGGAGCAGATTCTGAAAAAAATCCGCATCGAGAGGTTTTACGAATACGGGATCGACCACAGCCGCTTCAATCCCTTCCTGTTTTAAGAGATCTTTCACTTTCATGGCCATTGTGCACATATGTCCCAGGGCAATGATCGCGACATCCGATCCATGAGACAATAACTCAGCAGTTCCCAATTCCCGTTTCCGCAAAGGAACGTCGCTCTCTTCCGTTCCCATATTCGGATAGCGGATCGCCGTAGGACGGTTCCAACTAAAAGCCGATTCCAGAAGCTCTTTGAGAACATTTCCATCGCGAGGTTGGCAGATGACCATATTGGGCATAGCGTTTAAAAAAGAGATGTCATAAATCCCATGGTGGGTAGATCCATCTGGACCTGAAATTCCAGCCCGATCAAGGGCAAAAACAACAGGCAGTTCTTGAAGACATACATCTTGGAAGAGATTGTCCAAAGCGCGCTGAAGAAAAGTGGCGTAGATACATGCCACTACTTTTTTTTTCTTCCCATAGGCCATCCCTCCGCAAAAGGTGACCGCATGCCCTTCCGCAATGCCTACATCCAGACACCGTTCAGGAAATTTGTTCATGAACTCTTCCAGACACGATCCAGCGGGCATTGCAGGGGTCACAGCAATGATGCTGGGATCCTCTTCGGCCATTTTTAAGATATGGCGGCCAAAAATTTGTGGAAACGTTGCTTTTTTAGAATGCGACGGCAAGAATTTTCCCGTTACTTTATCAAAAGGTTTGCAGCCGTGATAAGAAATCGGATTTTGCGTGGCTGTCTCCATTCCTTTTCCTTTGACTGTCATGACATGCAAGATGACCGGCTGGGTCCCGCCTTTGAGCGCTTCCAGAATATCGATCAGCTTTTTTACATCATGTCCATCGATCGGTCCGACATAAGCGAGGCCAAATTGTTCAAAAAATGGAGCAGAGCTGAGAATGTTGCTTATCGCCCCGACATTGTTTGAAATCGACATGTTATTGTCGTTCAAAATCACAATGAACCGACTCAAATCTTTATGGACATTGTTCAGCGCTTCCAAAGTCAGTCCACAGCTGAGTGCGGCATCTCCCAGAATGGGCAGAACATGTTCTGTGCTTTTTGAGAGGTCTCTGCTTTTTGCGACTCCTAAGGCCAAAGACAGTGCTGTGCCCGCATGTCCGGCAAAAAAATGATCATGAGGAGATTCTTTAGGACTGCTGAAGCCGCACAATCCTTTAAATTGACGGATCCGATTAAATTTTTCATATCTTCCGGTGAGAAGTTTATGAGGATAAGTTTGGTGGCTGACATCAAAAATGAACTTATCTTCAGGAGAATTAAAAACCCGGTGCAGCGCCAGAGTCAGTTCAACGATCCCGAGATTCGAAGCCAGATGCCCGCCATTTACAGACAGGACATCGATAATTGTTTGTCGGATTTCCTGGGCTAATAAGTCCAGTTCATCCAATGTCAACAGTCTCAAATCTTGTGGATTTCTGATTCGGCTCAAAATGGGCATTCGTTATCGTCCGATACTTTGGCGAGTTTGGCAGCCAACACGGATTTCGTCTCCGGAGAAAAAGGCTGTGTCAGAGGCTTGTCATTTTCATCCTTGGCAAGCTCGCCATTACGGTTTTTAACAAGCTGCTCGATTTTTTGTTCCGCTTCATTTAAACGGGTACTGCAGGATGCGATCAAACGATCGGCCTCTTCATAGAGCTTCAGAGAATCATCGAGCGAGATTTTACCTGAGTTCATCTTCTCAAGGATAACCTCGAGGCGTGCATAGGCTTCTTCAAAAGAGAAAGGGGATTCTTGAGGGGATGTCATAATTGTACTTCTTTAACCGTTGCTTTAATTTGTCCGTCGTGGAGTAAGATGCGCAATTTTTGTTCTACGTCTATTTCCTGTGTTGAAAGAATAACGGAATTCTTTTTTTCAGAAAAGAGAATGCAATACCCTTTAGTTAAAAGATTTTTTGGATCGATTGATTTCAAGTGCGCCGTCAATTGGAACAATTTTTGCCTCATCGCAGCGATTTGAGCGTGCGGCCTCAATGCGTGGACTTGTTTTTGAAAGGCGACGAGCTGCATTTTTTTGTGGCTCAACTGGTTTTTCACGGCATTGAGAAGCTCTCCATCGAGAGAATCGATCAATTGCACAAATTTGCTGAGAATAGAGTAGGGGGAAGAAAACAGAGGATGTCTGGAAAACCCGTTCAATCGGACCCGGTGCTGTTTGATCAATAAATGCGCCGTCTGATTGATCCGTTTGTGGGCGTAAGATAAAAATTGTATTTCCTTATTTTTTTCCGCCATTGCTATTTCTGCCGCAGCAGATGGAGTAGGGGCGCGGACATCGGCGACATAGTCTGCGATGCAATAATCCGTTTCATGCCCCACGGCGGAAATAATGGGAATTTCAGAAGCATGGATGGCAGCTGCTACGACCTCTTCATTGAAGGCCCAAAGATCTTCCAAAGATCCTCCTCCGCGCCCGACGATGAGGAGATCGGCGAGTTTATACCGATTGAATTGTTCGATCGCCGCTGCAATCTCAACTGCTGCGCCTTCTCCTTGCACTTTGACGGGATTCAAGATCAAATGAAATCCAGAAAATCTCCTGGTCAAGATGTGTAAAATATCCTGTATGACCGAACCTGTCGGACTCGTGACTACTCCGATGGTCCGTGGAATTTTCGGTAGAGGTTTTTTCCTTTTTTGATCGAACCAGCCTCTTTTCTCCAATTTTAATTTTAGCTCATGCAGCCGGACAAGCAGTTCTCCAAGGCCGGCATACTCTATTTCTCTCACCAGGATCTGATAGCTGCCTCTGGGTTCATAGACTGTGATCTCTCCCTTGGCGATCACTTGATCTCCGGATTTTGGCGGTCGGGAAAGCGTTCGCGCGTTGCCTCTGAACAAAACAGCCGAGATTTGGGACGAATTGTCTTTAAGCGTGAAATAGAAATGGCCGGATGCCTGCTCTTTCAAGTTGCTGATCTCTCCTTTGACGCAGACATATCCGAACCGGGATTCTAATTGATTTTTGATAGCTGCGGTCAGCTCCGTCACGCTTAAAATTTCTTTCACTCCACCCTCCAAAAAATTAGAACTATACTAAGTAAGATTTATAATTTAGTCCACTGTCTATGTGTCACGTTCGGTATATTTAAAGACTTGAATTTAGGCTGGAAATTAGATATCATTTTTTCGATTCGCAATAGTCTAGAAAAATATTATTTTAAAACGGTCTTTTCATGAATCGCAGGCCTATGATTGCCGGCAATTGGAAAATGTACAAAACTGCTCCTGAGGCAAAAGCCTACATCCAGGAACTGGCACCCATGGTGGCCCAGGCGAAGGCAGATGTTTTGTTGGCTGTTCCTTTTACCGCTTTGCATGCAGCTTCAGCCTCAGCGCATGGAACAGACATCCTCATCGGAGCCCAGAACATGCACGATGCGGATGAAGGAGCTTTCACAGGGGAAGTCTCGGCGCATATGCTGAAAGATGCCGGTGCCAAATGTGTGATTTTAGGCCATTCGGAACGAAGGCAGCTTTTCCAGGAGTCCAATACATTCATCAACCGGAAACTGAAGCGCGCTCTGCAAGCGCATCTGCTGCCTATTTTATGTATCGGAGAATCGCAGCAAGAAAGAGACGAAGGGAAAACAGGTCAGGTACTCTGCAAGCAGCTCGAAGAGTGCCTTGCCGGGCTGGCATCGGAACAGATAGGGGATATCGTTGTGGCGTACGAACCTATCTGGGCAATAGGCACGGGTAGAACGGCAACACCGGAAATCGCCCAGAAGACCCATGCTCAGTGCAGAGACTTTATCGCAGGCAATTGGGGAAAAAGCACAGCTGCGCGAATGCGCATTTTATATGGCGGCTCAGTTAAGCCTGAAACGATTGCAGACCAGATGGCCCAGCCCGATATCGACGGTGCTTTGGTAGGAGGCGCCTCTTTGGACCCAAAATCTTTCGCAAAAATTGTAACATTTGATATTATAGGTCGATCATGAACGTATTTTTTTACTTGGCTCTATTTTTATTCATGGGCTTATGCGGCTTGTTGTGCCTGGTAGTCTTGGTACAGGAAAGCAAAAGCCTTGGACTAGGCGCGTCTTTTGGGGGCGATCCCGGAGAATCCCTTTTTGGAACATCCACTGCCGATGTGCTCAAGAAATTCACGGCATGGCTGGCTGTCATTTTCATGGTCGCATGTGTTCTTTTATCGATCTGGTCTTCTGCAATAGGCAAGCCTCAAACAACGCTTCCAGCGACGATCGAAGAGACAGTTGGAGGCTAAGAAGTGAAAGGCAGACCGCTTCCGCTGTATTATTACGGTCATCCTGTTTTACGAAAACATTGCGAACCTATCCATGAAATTACAGATGAGATCAGGCAGCTAGTCGCAGATATGATCGAGACGATGGATACGAATAATGGAGCAGGCCTCTCGGCTTCGCAAGTAGGGCGTCCCATCCGTCTTTTTATATTGCGCAATTATATCGAAGGGCCGGACGGCCATTACAGACTGTCTCCTCCTCAAGTCTTCATCAATCCCAAATTGAGCAATCCTAGCAAACAAACCTGGGTCGATCCTGAAGGATGCCTTTCTTTTCCCCACCTACGAGTCGATGTCGAAAGACCTTGGAAAATTACGATCGAGGCGATGGACTTGAACGGGGAGAAGTTTGTCGAGGAATTAGAAGGGATCAATGCCCGTGTCCGCATGCATGAGAACGACCACATCAATGGCGTCCTTCACATCGATAGAGTAGATGTCCATACCCGCCATAAAATAGAGCCTTTCCTCAGAGAAATTAAGAAAAAATATCCGTCTCCCTCATAGATACTTTCTATAACTAAGAACATTAGCTATTTATACTAAATTATTTAGTATTATATATTTTTATTAAATTATATAATAAAATATTGTTTTATTATTTATAACTTTGTATTAATCATGACTATAAGAAATTCTTTAAACTTATTTAATAAGCCCGTCGTTAATAATCTGCCAGGAAATGTCCAATTCCAATCTGCAGATTCCAAAAATCAGATTTCAAAAAGAAAGGCGGAAGTTTTAGAACAAAATACACATTCTAAAATTCCACGTATCGTTGAACAACGTCTGGTTATTGAAGTCGAAGAAACCTATTTAACGCCTATTCCAGAGCATGAAATTGACCGACTATTTTCCTCTCTTACTTCTCAAAATCAAGCAAATGATGTCATCTCAGATGTTGGTAATTTTCAGTTAGGAGGATATGCGTTAGAATCGCCAAGAAATCCATCCGAAACATTAGATCAAATAATAAATCCAGCCGATCCACTGTTTAAAAAGTTTTCAGATTTGGAACAAATTTTGAAAAAAATTCCGACGAACAAAACTGTAACATTCAAAGGTACATCGTTTATGGGAATGCTTCCTCGTTTAACATTATCCCAAAGATTAGAATTCAGCATAGCAGTCCTTAAAAAAGTGAGATTGGAGGACAGGTCTCACGGTTTTTCTCAAAAGCGTCTTCATGAAATGATTCCCGAAAACGCGTTTGTAAAAAATATAGAAAATCCAAAGTTAGAATTCTCTTTTAACAAAGAGAATCAAAACGTGCCTACGTTTTATTTACAGCCTTATCACCTAAAAAATCCAAGTGATTATAATTATTGTTACCTTCGGTTTAATATATATACTGTAGGACAAGGTTTAGAAACTATTACCGAGGGATTAAACATTTCTGAGAGATTAAATCAATTTATACAAGAGATGATCGACTTTGATAAACCACTCACTTTATCAAAGACTATAAATAAACTCGAGAGAATACAAAGTGATTTCATAAGGATTGGGAAATAATCATGTCAGTAAACAATAACTTGCCGACCAAGAAACACATTTTTCCTTTAGCTGGTATAGGCATTAATTCTGCTTTACACACTGCATTTAATGGAAATATTCCAGAGAGCCTCAAAAGGTTTACGCAAAGTATACCGAACGTGATTCCTCAAATAGATAACGATATGGAATCTATTGCAAGTCGGGTATTCATAGAAAATCAATCCAATCAGCCTCCAGCTACTTTAAAAAGAAAACCTGCAGATAAAGAAACAAATGATCCTAAATTACAACGAACAGACCTCATCGGATTTGATATTCACTATGACTATTTTTTTAATTTAGGCGGTCAAGATGGAATTACTCAAGAGTTTTTAGAAGGTCTGTTTATAGAAACTGATGATCTATCATCTAATCCCAATTTCCCCCTGGTCCAAGAAGCAGAATCTCAAAGTATTACTTCATATTTCTCACAAAACACAGAAGATCGGCCTGAGGTGCTCACTATTTCAGAAATATTAGAATTACCGAGAATCGCTTTGGAAGCAGTAAAGGATTCCAGTATGGGGTTGTCAATAGCACAAATATCCCGTTATTTCCCTGAAAACAATCAAGTGCTGATTCGAGATAATTTATTTACTTTTCAATGCATTAAAGATCCCATTTTTCCTAACCATTATGAATGCTCAAATCCATGTATAGATGGCTCTACAAGATGGGCATGTATATTTTGGATTGGAAAAATATTAGAAACAATCAAACTGGATGCAGGGCTGAACGACGTTAACCTAAACTGTTTGATATTGGAAATGACGAAAATCAATCCTGAAAAAAGAATAAAACCTAAAAAAGCTTTAAATAGACTTATGGAAATTCAAAGTAGTTTATTAAATGATTGTCGATCTCGCATTTATTTGGAACCTCATTTATTTGATCAATACCAAGGACATTTGCAACCAGATCCAAAACAACCAAGCGACATATTTAGCAATAATTTAAAACTGCGTGATTCTCTGAAATATGCAAACAATGTCTTAAAACTAAAAGATGTATGTTTTTTGGAATTATGTTCTCAATTAAAATTGTCGCAACGATTGGAATTCAGTCTAATAATTCTGAAATATTTGCAACCTATGCTGCAAGGCTTGCATGAAAGATACATTCATGAAATTCTTCCTGAAAATATTTTTGTCAATTTTGAGAATGAACAAGTAACCATCTATTGTAAAGGACAAACTGATCATGTGCCTATGCATTACATCAATGGGTCTGATCGAACACAACCTGGGTTGTATGATAGTGGATATTACAAAAGCTCAAATATATTCACTGTAGGAAAAATTTTACATTTCACAGTCAATGAAAAAGAAAAAGAGGATAATCCTTCATTAAAAGAATTGATAGATTCAATGACATATCTCGATCACCGAAACCGATCCAGATTATCCGAATCCTTAAAAGAACTTTTAAAAATACAAAAAGATCTCATAAATAAAGGAAAATAATCATGTCAGTAAACAATTATTTGCCAAACAAGAAACACATTTTTCCTTTAGCTGGTATAGGCATTAATTCTGCTTTACACACTGCATTTAATGGAAATATTCCAGAGAGTATCAAGCTTGCGAATCAATCGATTCTTCAAACAGACGATATTAGTTTTGTTGCAAATCGAGTATTAGATAATCAACCCGATCAACATCCAATCTTAAAGAGAAAATTTCCATATGAAGAAACAGATTTTCTCAATGTAGCTCAGCAAGAAACATCCATTACCAAAGAAGGTGGCGAGGAAATTGAAGTAAGACAAAATTTTTTGGAAAATCAATTTGATGAACAAACTGTAAATAATCTTGATTTCTCTAATTTGAAGGATCAAGATGTAAGGACTGAACAGTTTTGGATAAATCTATTTCAAGATAAGGATACTAATCCGACAGGCTCTTCTGCGCCTAGTGAATATCCATCAGGTGTAAATCGAACAACAGAGACCATTTCTCTTGAGAATGCTCCTGATTTAAATTGGAATATGCTGTCTGATTCAGAAAAATTAGACTTACCGAGAATGGCCTTGGAAAAAGTACAAGTAAACCGTGGGATTTCGAAACAACAAATCATTAAATACTTCCCCGAAAATAATAAAGTGGAGATTCAAGATAATAGGTATGTCTTTGTATACAATAATTCTTATAATTTTCCTAATTATTACAATCCTCCATCCCCCTACCATTGGAATAATGGTTCTCGTAGATCAACAAATATCTATATAATTGGAATCATATTAAAAAGAATCATGCAGAGTTCGAATCTGAAAGATGAGGAGCTGGAGCAGCTGATAAAAGATATGATGAAACGTTTGCGAAATAAAATGATAAAACCTAACCAAGCCTTACAAAGACTGACAAAAATTCAAAATCGCTTAAGGTCGAATGCGCAAACCCAAGATCGTACCATGAATAATTCACATGATACGCTTTTTATCAACAATCCAATCTTGATACAAATACAAAATAAGCAAAAATAAATGTCTTGCAACCGCAAGAAAATAGATGTTGGCGCAATCCTCAGGATATTAAGAGCAATCCGATATTATTACTCCGCTATTCAAACAGGTGACAATCGACTTGCTGCGGGTTTGCCATATCAATCCTCCTCCTCGGTCTAGCCTTCGGCTATATCACTCATCGTGCGGACCGCTATGCTTTGATCTGGCTGTGCCTCGCTAGCGTCGATTGTCACCTGTTTTGAAAAGCGGAGTAATACAAAGCATTTTTGATAAAAGTAAGATGGACCACATCCTAGAGCCGCATAGAACTCAAACGATACCCAATCCACAAGACATGAATAGAGCCTTTCCTCAGAGAAATTAAGACAAAATATCCTTCTCTCTCATAAGATACAGTCTTAAATACTTTCTATAACTAAGAATATTAGCTATTTATACTAAATTATTTAGTATTATATATTTTTATTAAATTATATAATAAAATATTGTTTTATTATTTATAACTTTGTATTAATCATGACTATAAGAAATATTTTAAATTTATCTAATAATCTCGCGGAACATCCTTTAGAACAAAATACCCATTCTAAAATTCCATCTAGTGTTGAAGTCGCAGAAACATATTTAACACCTGTTTCAGAGGATGAAATTGACCGGCTATTTTCCTCTCTTACTTCTCAAAATGAAGCAAAGGATCTCCTCTTTGGTGATTCTCAGTTAGGAGGAAATGCGTTAGAATTGCCAAAAAATCCATCTCTAGCCCAAAAGAGCATTAAAGATGCTTTAAATACTGTATTTAGAGGAAATGTTCCAAAGAGTCTCGATCTTCTTACGGAAGATAGCCCGCATTTAAAGAGAAAAACTCCAGAACATAATTTAGAACAAAATAATCATTTTAAATCATTTCGTGCAGAAGATTCTGATGTAACTTTGAATAAAGATGATCGGGATGAAATGGATGAACGATTTTTAAAAGGTCTGTTTAATACGGACGATGATGCAAATTTTGTTATCCCAGAATCTAACCTGAATGTCTATAAAACTAATGCACTTACTGGTTCACAAAAATTAGAACTACCAATAAGAGCACTAGAAGAACTAAGCCGTTCTCTCATGACAAAAAAACAGATTTTAAGTTATTTTCCAGAAAATAATAAACTACAAGATATAAATAATAAGTCGACATTTGTATTCGATGATTCTGAAAACTTTCCTGATTATTATTTGCCACCACCATCGCATTACAAGAATCATAACTCTTATACAGTCAACATTCCCAAAGCAAATGATAGACTTTGTTCTAGACAAGCATCTATATACATGATTGGCATCATGCTATTAAAAATAAAGGAAGTCTCAAATCTGAAAATTGAAGAGTTAGACTCTCTGATAAAAGAGATGACCGATTCTGTAAAGGACAAAAAGATTGATTCTAGATTAGCTTTGCATTCAGCCTTCAGCCAGCTTGTGCAAATTCACGCTAGCTTATTGGAAAAGCAAGATGACAAGTCTTCTATTGGTATTAAATCTAACTACGAGCCTCTGTACTTGGAGAAGCAGAATCAGGCAATGGTAAATCTAAACGACTTGCTTTTTAGAGAATACCCAAACTTACGAAATATTTTAGACAAAACCTCTTCAGAACCGCAAGGCCAATCATTTCTGGCAGCATGCTCTGGATTAAAATTATCTGAAAAATTGGAGTACGGCATAGCTGCTTTGAAAATTATAACATTAATAAATCCTGATAATGGTCTTTCTGGGAATGAGCTTCATAACATTATTCTTGAGAATGCTTTTTTTGAAAGAAAGAATGGAAAATTAATAGTCCATTTTAATACCGAGAATCAAGATGTACCTGTAGATTATATACGTCCCTATACTCTACTAAATTCCGAGGAAAAGTATTACAACATCCCTTTTAACATATTTACTGTAGGACAAGGTTTAAAGATTGCAATACAAAAGTCCAATGATACCTCTTTGGAGTTAGATTCGGAGGTAGATGACTTGATAAATTCAATGTTAGATGATGAACCTAGACGGCGCCCTACATTGATAAGGGCTTTAAGGGATCTGAAAACTATCCAAGCCGATCTTGTAGCGAAGGGGAAATAATCATGACAACAGGTAGTAATCCGATAAATCGTGAGGCCATCGATTCTTTAATGAAGAATCTGCCGGGTGATAACTTGATCAAAAATACTTCAAATAAAAGGACATTTGAGGAATGTAGAGGAAACAATATTGTGGCTACCGCTCAAGCAATCTTAGACGAAAAATCTCCTTTGTATAAACATCCAAAACAAAATTCTAGCACAAATCCTATTTCAGAAAAACAAGTGCAACCCGTTCGGGAATTTTCTTATTTGATCTCATGTGAATACAATTTCCTGAGCAATTCACAAAAATTAGAATTACCCAGAATCATTTTAGAACGAATAAACAGTACCCATGAATGGCTGTCCGATAAGGAAATTTCTCGATTTTTTCCTGAAAATACTGTAGTGCAGTTTACAGGAAACGATGAGTTTAAATTGATTTTCAAAGGAGATGATGCTCGCATTTTTCCTCATTATCAGCTGACTGAATATCCCATTTTGCAAAAAAATTTAAGCATCATTGCAAACATATTAGAACAAATCATATACGTTTCCGAAATAAAAAATGAAAAACTTGACGAGTTAATTGATTCGATGAAGAACGCTAATTCACTTCCTAGACTTTTTGAGTTTTTAACAGACCTTAAACGAATCCAGGCCAATTTTGAAACGAAGCCTGAGCCATGGTTTCTAGACTTGTGTCCTCAACTAAAATTGTCTGAAAAATTGGAATTGCCAATAGCTGTTTTAAAACAGGTGCAATCCACACTACGTGGTCTCACTAAGGAAAAGCTTCTTGAACTGATCCCCGAAAATACTTTGGCGGAAAAGAAAGATAAATTAGTCTTACAATATAAATCCAGATTCGAAAAAATCCCTGAAAATTATTGTGCACCGGAAGGAATTCATGACAATGGAAATTACTGGAAAAAATCCAATGTTTATTTTGTAGGAATGGTTTTAAAGACCATTCTTAACAAAGAAATCGATCCTAAATTAAAGAAATTGATCACTTCCATGACAAAGTCTCTTTCTCATGAGAGACCAACTGAAAGCGAGGCATTAGAACAACTTGAGTTAATACAAAAAACTTTTCGGTCCCTGGGCAATTGATCTATTTTCCTTTTGATAAGGTTATAATTATGACAAGTAATGTAAATTCTGATGTTTCACAAAACCCTGATCCTAATCGTATCCAAGGTAAAAATCCAGGTTCTTTAGGCAATCTATCAATTAATGCCGCCGTAGAGTTTATGTTAGGAAAAGAGAAATTCCAAAATATCCTAACGACACATTTTCCTGTCTCATCCGAGAGGAGTGCACACAAACGGACAGGAGAAGATTTAGAAATAGACATGCACCGCAAATTTCAATGCATCGAAACAGACGGCAAAAAATATGACATTAGCAACGAGTTTTTAAGAGAATTATTTACAGAAGAGCCTTCTGATCTCGATGGAAACCCAGCAATCGAATCTATACCGAATAGGATTCCGTTTGCTGCACTGACCAATTCACAAAAGTTAGAATTACCAAAAAGAGCATTGGAAGATCTAAAGTTTTCCCGCATATCGAAACTAAAAATCTTAAAGTATTTTCCTGAAAACAATCGAGTAGAGAGAGTAGGTAATAAGTTGAAATTCGTATTCGATGGCTCTGAAAATTTTCCCGATCATTATTTGCCTCCCAAAAACTTCTATGAGAATCCCCAGTCTTATTATACGAATGTTCCCACATCTTTAGATAGACTTTGTTCCATACCAGCGGCTTTATGCATGATCGGAAACATGTTATTAGACATAAGGAAGAATTCACACTTAAGAAACGAGGAGCTAAATTCACTAATCGATGAAATGACCGATCCCGATCGCAGTAAAAAGATCAACGCGGAATATGCTCTTGTCAAGCTTTTGAAAATTCAATTAGCTTTTTTGGAAAAGCAGGATGACAAATCTTTTATTGGTATCGCAACTAATAGCATAGACATCATCCCTGAATCGCAAGGCCTACCTTTTTTGGAAGCATGCTCTAAATTATCGATGAGATTGCAATTTAGCATAGCCATCATTGAGAAAATACTAATATTAGGCGGCACTGACGGTCTTTCTGAAAGCCATCTTCCCCAATTGATTCCTGAAAATGCTTTTGTGAACATGCAGAATCAAGAACTCACATTGGATTTTGACATCCATAATCAAGACGTGCCCATACATTATCAGCTATCCAATGATCGTCTTGTATATTCATTAAAAAACGGATATTACACCCATTCCAATATGCATACTGTAGGGAAAGGTTTAGAAGTCTTAACGGAGGGATCAGAGAAAATTCCTGAATTAGATGAATTGATAAAGTCATTGATAAATAGTACACAAACACCATTAAAAACGGCCTTAAAAGAACTTAATAAAATACAAAAAAATCTCATAAATAAAGGAAAATAATCATGACAACAGGTAGTAATCTGATAAATCGGGAGACCATCGATTCTTTAACGAAAAACCTTCTCAAAACTCCAAATAAAAGGACATTTGAGGACTTCACAGAGAGCAAGGTTGTGACTACCGCTCAAGCAATATTAAACGAAAATTCTAGCGAACATTCTATTTCAGAAAAACAAGCGCAACCCGTTAAGGAATTTTCTTATTTGATATCGTGTCAATACAATTTCCTGAGCAATGCACAAAAATTAGAATTACCTAGAATCATTTTAGAACGATTAAGCAATCGCAAGAAGGGTCTATCCGATAAGGAAATCTCTCTATTCTTTCCTGAAAATACTGTAGTGAAGTTTACAGGAAAC
>DATIJE010000045.1:0-2970 GCA_035478995.1 Rhabdochlamydiaceae bacterium
GATATTCAAGACCTTCCGCCATCTTTTCCCGTTTTCGCCTCGGCAAGGGGGGCGGCCCGCCCTTGCCTTCGGCTCCAAACGGAAAAATCTGTTCGGAAGGTACTTGAATCTCCTGCTGAATAAACCCATTATTCAGGTTAAAACAGGCAGCATCACTCAAACTGTGATGCTGCTATAACGGAGAGATCAAACAAGTTAGAGACTGTCGTTCCCAAGGAGAGAAATTCACATTGTTTTACCAACGATAACCGAAGCTGGCCCCAAGAGTTGGTCCATCCAGGCTTAACGTGCCATCTGTTCCAAGGTTACTCATGTCATAAATACGATGTTGCTCCGCGCCTAATTTCAGCGAAAAAAGTCCTTCGCTCGCAATAGGCCAGGCATAATCCCAACGGAAGCCCAACGCAATGTCTGTGCCAATGGTGTTGAAATGATGTCGTATTGTAGAATTGTTGTTGCTAGTCGTAATCGTGAAAATGTCGGTATCAAAATATGTGCCTTTAAACGTGCCATAATAGCTGACGACATCAAAGCTGACATAGAAATTAAAGCCTTTTCCTAAGTACCAATCGCCTTCTACACCTAATTCAGGGCCAATTCCCCAAATTTTTTCTCTGTCCTCCATGTTGGTCAGCACTGTATTATTTCCAATCAACGCTGTATAGAAAACATCAAGATTCGTCTTCAATGATTGACGGATCTCTACGCCACGCACCCCGATAAAAGGCTTGAAGTAAATACAAGAGGCTACGCAACAGCGACGTCCTAAAAACAGATCGATCGCATCATATTTTACGTACCAGTGTCCTGATTGCCCCGCCTGATTAAAATGCGCTTTCCCTATAAAATGCGTCCAGTCCCCTTCAAGATCAAAGCAGTTAAAAGTGACATCAGCGCCCACGCGAAACCCGGGTTTCCACTGGAATGTAGGTTCTTGGTCCACTTCGGTTACTGTAGTCGTGGTGCGTCCAGGAGTTACTGTTGTTGATATCGTAGTCTTCCCGAAGGCACTTTCTAGCCCGCCTAGTTGACCCAGCCAATATAAAAAATCCCCCCTAAGGTTCAGTTCGTAACAGTATGGAGCAGGTAAACAATTGGGTCCACAATAAGGCGAGCTGTCGCAAGGATTGCAAAAATTAGTTTTACAAGACTTACAGGGAGCGACGGATGTTTTTTCGGGTTTGGGAGGAGGGAGACAATTAATAGCTCCTAATTCTGCCGACGCGGCTATCAATAAACCTGCGATCGCTATACCGAAACAACCTGAAGAATCGGGAATTTGACAAGGAGGCGGCGCAGTTTTTTACGTCTGGAGCGAGCGACCATTGCCTCTGGCAAGGCGCGAGCGAAGACCAAAAAAATACTGCCAAGCCGACGTCGTCAAAAACCGATTCTTCAGGTTGTTTCGGTATAAAAGCCTCTTGAAAAAAGAGGCTTTTTTCTTACACTTGGGATATCGTATTTATCTGCGCGCAAACACCATGAGTGATTTTTCATCTTGGGCTTTCTGTTCTTAGACCAAATCAACCAAATCGGGCTTTTGATATCCTTCGCGAAAAAATCTATCGGGAACAAGAAGAGCTTTTTGTTTTCCCCATAAAAGCGAAAGGCCCCGAGGTAGTCCTCGAGGCACAGACGCCGGTAGGGTAGTCCCGACCCATTTATACCTTCATTTTAAATGAAGCTGTGATTTTCGATCACCCATTAAATTAGGTTTTAAAACAGTCTCTACGGATTTCACAAAAATATAGTAGTTTTTGTGAAATTCAGATTTGATTACCCAAAACTGCTGCCTCTAAACGATCGGTCCAATCTTTGCAAATTCCTAAGTCAGAGAGAATTTGATTGGGGTTTTTTTCTGTGTTTGTCAATAAGCCGGATATTGCCTGTGTAAAGCTATCATGATTTGTTACGCTTGGAGCAAGGCCGTTTCGAACCAAAATATCGTCGTAAGTTTCATGGCCGATTTGGATGGAGGGGATGCCTGCCAATACAAACTGGGGACCCATGCTGGTTTGATAGTAGAGCGCTGCGTCAGCGAATGTTAGCGCTTCCTCTGAAGAGACGCGGGACAAAATGAGGGATTGGCCGCGAGCCAAATTTCCATCGATATTTTTTCCCTTTGCACCCGGATGTTGCTGCAGAAGAACCAAATATTTTGAAGGATCCATCTGCTTTTCTTGGATGAGCTGCAGAAATGCAGGAAAGGCTTTTTCAAAGTAAACATCGTTATTTCCACCGAAATAAACGAGGATTTTTTGACCCATATCAATGAGGTTGTATGTTTTGAAAAACTGTTTTCTGGCCGCCTCTTTTTCAGCTTCTCTTGCCTTTTTTAATTTTTGAGCGGCTTCAATTGGATAATAACCGATTCCGATTCGCCTATTTTGGGGAAGTTCGATAGCTGCATTCGGAGCTGAGTAAATCGGCTCATTGACCAAGTTGTGATTTGAAAAAGCGACGAAAATTTTGTTTGAAGCTGCAATGACTTTTTTAGCGGCCCGTGAATAATCTCCGGGTACAAAAGGTTCAGGATTATCGTAATAGGCGATTTGGCGCACATTTGGCCATTCTTCTGCGATTTGGCTCTGAACCTCGGCCATGATTGAATGGCCGAGGTCGGTGATGATGGCTTTTGCCGCGGGGTCGATGGATTTTGCCACTTTTGCGGCTAAAAGTTGCTGGACAGAAGGATTATCGATGTCAAGATGATCCGGATTGAAGTCTTGCGCCCCAAACGATTTTAATTTGTCATACGCTGGTCCTGTAGCCAAGATTTCTATTTTGTGACCATTTTGATTCAATTCTTTAGCGAATTCAGAAAAATGGGCTCCAGGCCCTCCATGACAGGCAATGAAATAAATTAAGGCAGAAGCGGACATATTGAGGGAAGTTTATATTTCCGGAGCATTTAAGACAAGATGATTCAACTTGTTTTCCAGGGATTTGTTGAAATAGGCAAGCATCTCG
>DATIJE010000046.1:0-20297 GCA_035478995.1 Rhabdochlamydiaceae bacterium
GAGATTCCGCTTTGTCCCAATAATGCCTCTGCATAATCGATCGCGAGGCCGTGAGTTGCCGAGTGGACGCCATGTATGTTGCAACCCTGTCCCACATGATCTGAAAGCATTGTTGCATCTCTATAGGTTTGTCTATAAGAACATTTCATTCCATTGATAAATCCAATCTGCTTTCCAGATAATTCTTTCCGTCCAAGATGGTAGATGCTGGACTGGGACGAAAGCGCTTCTTCGAAACCATGAAAGTATGTCTTTTTTTGATGCAGAACCGAAGGAGGGGCCGAGACAGATTCAATAGCGGAAATCAGACGAGCGGTGTTTTCCCTCGCATGGTTTTCACCCCATCGGAGATCGATAGTCGGTGGATATCCTGCCAGCTCGTAAATCTTTCCATAAACCTGGTTGCGCTTCTGATCCGATAATTGGCGCAATTTAGTTTCAGCCACATCTCTAATCGCTAAAGCCAGTCTTCCATGATCATCGGCTGCGTGGCGTTCCCCCCAACTAGGATCTGTGTCTTTAGTGACATCCTGGGCGAGCTCATAGACTCTTCCGTATAGAGAATTTCTCGTGTCCATATCGCATTTTAACAATGCTTTTTGAAGCATTCTCTGCTTGTCTTCTTTCGGGATCTGCTGATTGATCATTTGTTCAGTCAGACGAAACAGATTTTCTAAAGGGGATTGCTGGGGCCTTGTTCTTTGGAATGCGAGCAACGACTTCGTGACCGCTCTGATGCCGCCGAATAGAAGATTTTGTACTGTTGTGATCCCTGAGCATTGCAAGCGTTGAAGTTCCAGCATACATTCACCAAATTTTGACGAAAAAAATTAACTTTAAAGAGAAGATTGTATAATTATTAGTTCAAAAAAATCTATAGGAATTTATGGCCCGGGAACAGTTTTCTGGATACGCTCTTCTACTTCTTTTTTTTGCGGCTTTAGGAGGCTTCTTATTTGGTTATAATACCGGAGTGATTTCAGGAGCCTTGATGTTTGTTGCCGGGGAATTTTCTCTGTCTATACTGCAAGAAGGCCTGATGGTGAGCATGATCCTGATCGGAGGGCTTCTTGGATCGGCAATGGGTGGAGCGATGGCCGACCGTTTGGGAAGAAGAAATTCGATCATCTTGACCTCTGCATTGTTTGTAATCGGAATTTGGGTCGTGGTGATGTCGAATAGTTTTACGATCCTTCTCACTGGGCGTTTTATTACCGGAATCGCGATCGGCATCACGTCCATCACAGCGCCCTTGTATATGGCAGAGATTGCCCCTGCGCATAATCGTGGTGCGTTCGTTTCCGTCCATCAGCTTGCAATTACCATTGGAATCCTTGTTTCATATTCGATCAATTTTGCCCTTTCTGCTAAAGGGTCATGGCGATGGATGTTCGGCTTTGGTATGGTCCCTGCCATTGTTCAAGGATTAGGGATGCTATTCCTATCCGAGAGCCCTAGTTGGCTCATGGCGAATGGACACACAAAAAAGGCATTAGAAGTCATGCAACGCCTGCGTAAAAAAACGCAATGGGTCAAGAATGTTCCTGAAATGAAGCATGTTGCTTACTCTCATAAAGAAAACGGATGGAGGAGTTTATTTTCCAAATCGATGAAAAAAGCTCTTGTCGTAGGGCTTGGACTCAGCCTTTTTCAAATCCTCTCAGGGATCAATACTGTCACTTATTATGCCCCCAAGATTTTGCAATCCGCGGGCAGTTCCGTTTCGGCTTCAAATGCGCTTTTATCCACAATTGTCATAGGGATCGTGAATGTGATCGTGACTGGAACTGCCGTTTTCCTTTTAGATCTGCAAGGCCGGAGAAAGCTTCTCTTGATCGGCACTTCGGGAATGACTTTCGGACTCGTGAGCTTGGTCTCTTCTCTGTTTCTGCCTCTGATGCATGCGGAAATGATCAAGTTGATCGCGTTGCTCATCTACGTCGGATTTTTTGCGATCAGCCTAGGTCCGGTTACATGGGTGGTCATTTCAGAAATTTATCCTTTGCACATCCGCGGAAGGGCGATGAGCGTCGCCATTTTTGCCAACTGGCTTGCAAACTACATCATATCTTTATTGTTCCCAGATCTGGTTGCCAAACTGAGCCTAGGAGGCACATTTCTAATCTTCGCCATCATCTGTGCCATCGCGATCTGGTTCGTCTATAAGTTTGTTCCAGAGACAAAAGGGAAGAGCCTCGAAGAGATCGAGGCCTCCCTTCGTTAAATCAATCTTTAAAAAAAGAATAATTTTAAGTTATAATTCGCTACACAAGAACGACCTTTAAGGAGGAAAAATCGATGTCTCTCTCTGAAATCGAATCGCTATTGGGATCAAAAGCCGAAAGTCTTCTAAAGCATGTCTGTCGGACAGTTCCTAAGGAACAGCTTCATATTCCGGGTCCAGATTGGGTCGATCGTATTTTCGCTCCCTCCGACCGCAATATACGTGTCTTGAGAAACCTGCAAGCCATGTTCAATCATGGACGATTGGCCGGTACAGGGTATTTATCGATCCTTCCAGTCGATCAGGGGATCGAACACACCGCAGGAGCCTCATTTGCTGCGAATCCGGAATACTTTGATCCGGAAAACATCGTTAAGTTAGCGATTGAAGGGGGCTGCAATGCCGTAGCGACTACTTTGGGAGTGCTGTCCATCGTCGCCAGAAAATACGCCCATAAGATTCCCTTCTTGTTGAAGTTCAATCACAATGAATTGCTGAGTTATCCCAATACTTACGATCAGATTATGTTCGGTTCTATCAAACAAGCTCATGAAATGGGCTGCGCAGCGGTTGGAGCTACCATTTATTTTGGCTCTCCAGAAAGCCGCAGGCAGATCGTCGAGATCAGCAAAGCTTTTGAAATGGCCCATGAACTTGGAATGGCGACAGTGCTGTGGTGCTATTTGCGCAACAAGGCCTTTAAAACTGAGAAAAAAGATTACCATGAAGCAGCGGACTTGACAGGCCAAGGCAATCATCTGGGCTGCACGATCGGCGCAGACATCGTCAAACAGAAATTGCCGGTGAACAATGGTGGATTCAGAGATATAAAATTCGGCAAAGAAACAGAGAGAATGTACACCACACTTTGCACCGATCATCCGATCGATCTCACACGGTACCAAGTAATCAATGACTACATGGGGCGTATAGGCTTGATCAACTCAGGCGGACCTTCAGGTGAAAATGACCTTGCAGTAGCGGTAGAGACAGCAGTCATCAACAAACGCGCCGGCGGGATGGGACTGATCTCAGGCCGAAAGGCTTTCCAGAAGTCGATGCCAGACGGAGTGAAACTCTTGCATGCCATCCAGGATGTTTACCTCTGCAAGCAAGTCACCGTTGCATAGATTCTGATGAAATTTCATCAGTAAAAGCCACTGCTGCACCAATGAGATCCTTTTTGTCGTTAGTGGTAAGTTGTTTGACATCTAATCCCGAAGAATCGCCTTTTCCACAAGCGAAAACAGAAATCATAGGTGATGAATTTTTAAATGGGTAACTGTAAAGTAACGTGTCAGTACGCGCAATAATTCGAAGTTTATCACCATCAGGATAGATATTTGAAGTGACATGTGCTGCAAGATTAAAAGTAATTCTTTCAAATAAGGAAGGAATTACAGCTCCTGCTTTTTCTGCAGTTTTTTGCTGTTGAGAAAATGTTTTATATTTTCCAATCGCATCTTTCCTCATGCACATCCATTTTGATCGGGTTCTTTTATTGCCAAACTCCCTGGAGATTATGTGATCCTCATCAGGGAAGATGTGTGTAGATACTTTATAAAATGAGGGATGTCCATGTTTTGGATGTTTGAATAACGTATTAATATTGTTAATGGTATTTGGTACTCTTAGAACTCTCTTTTCAAGCTCTGCTACAAGTCCGATCTTTTTCACTGCCCATTCTAAAAGCCCAGCCTTATTCTCTTTCAATATAAGCCGTGGAGCTTCTTGATCATTTGGATCGTCCTCTTTATCTAAATAAAAAGGAGAATCTCCTTCAACGGTGAGTTCAAAGTATTCAGGGTAATACACCCAAAAATAATTCTGGCCTATCTTTCTAGTTTTTCGAGTGAATGGGTCTGGGTCGTTAAACTTTTTAAGAGAAATGGATTCAGGAATTCGAGGTGCAGGCTCTGGGGTTACTCCTAAATAGTGTCGATAGATATCTTCACCTAAGATTCTAGAAAGAACCAATTTAAGGACATCTTTGTAAGAAGAGCATTTGGGAAGATAATCCATTGGATCGCCATTTGCAGAGATATTTAAGAGATATTGGCATTGCTTTTTCCATTGCTCTGTTTCCTTGATGAATTTCAACCAAGTCCTGCATATTCTTTCTGTACGTACCAGGTCTTCTGGTTTCAAAAAAAACAAGACACGACTGAATGTGTCGTGATTGAGTTTTACATTTTGGCTGGAAAAAGGACCAAGAGATCCATATGGAGATAGGGCATTCGACATCATCGACTCTAATAATTTAGCGCAGGATTTTTAAGAGCTGTTTTAAAGGCTTGTCGCCTTTTTTGATTGCGCGCTTTTTGGAGGAAATTTTTTTAGCAAAGTTTTGTTCATCGACGACCTCTTCCTCTTTGCCTATTTCCCAGGGGTAGGGATGTTTTGCCACGGGTGCGTCTTTGTCTTTGTCCGGCAAAGATCCAAGTTGATTTAGCACCTCTCCTAAAATTGCACTGCTTGTTCCTCTGATGGTATCGCCAGGCAAAGCCTTATATTGCCATGCTAGAAGAGTTGCGATTTTGGTCGCTGCTTTAGAGGAATTAATTTTGAGATCGCCTATTTTTCCTTTCAACTTAAGTTGCAGGACATAATTTGGCGGAAGGTCCTTGATCCCGAATGCCCGATTCAAACAATCGGCAGTGAATCCCAGCATCAAATTGGCATGATCTTTGACAAGGTCTAACTTTCCCCAAGTTGCAACATCGAATGTGTCTGCGACTAACATTTCAGTGCGCTCGTAATCGATGATTCCATTTTTTACGTGTAGGTCTATAGGTGCAAACCAGACGTTCATCTCTTTATGTTTGTCCTGGGCTTTAAGAAGATTGAGAATCAGCTTGAGGTTGCCTTTGTTCCGACAGATGACGTGCCCGAGTTCTATATGCACTTTCGGGATGTTGATTTTGCTTACATCGAAAGGATAGATTGGAAAGGTGACATCTGATGGATCTATCTGTAAGGTGATCGGATTTTTTGCGGAAACAGCGCTGATAGGAAAACGGTCCGCATTTTTGAGAAGAAAACGGCCGAGTTTCGAGGATATCAGAGCTTGGGCGTATACGGGTTCGTTAAGTGTTAAAATGCCATTTTGAAGCTTCCCTGATAGCGATGTTTTAATGTTAGGACTATTTAAGTTGAAATGCACCGGACCGCTCAAATTCTGAATCTCCGTTGCCAAAGAGAGGTTGAGGCTCTGTCCAAAAATTGAGGAAAAAGGAAAATCCACATTTCCAAACATTCTGGCGCCTAAGTCTATCACAGCCAAGGGAAATTGTTGAATATTGGCATCCAATCTAATGACAGCCTTTTGAGGAGTGATCTCTCCATTATCTGCAAAAAGATGGGCTATTTTGCCTGCAACGTGAATGTGACCGGTTTTAACGTTCCCATTGTGCAAGCTAAATTGAATGGGCGTCTGTAAATCTGCCTTGCTCAAATGAGCTTCTAACCCTTTTAAAGAAACTGCCTGCCCTGAAGGTGCTTCTACAAAAGAAAGCTTGTCGATATTCATATCGGCATCTATCTGGAATCGGGACAAATCGAAACTGAGGGAGGGAATGTGGTTCCATGAAGCAGAATTTTGGACAGGGCAACTTACATGATGGACTAGAAGTTTTAAAGTACTTGGTTGATTCAATGCAAAAGAACGGGGAGAGTGATTTTGAGAAGTCATCCATTGATCCAGCACGGAATATCCTTCCGGGGTCAAGGTCCAATTAAAGATGCCTTCAGGCCCCGACATCTGGACCACATTGTCTTTCACAGTAAAATCCGCATCGATGTCGAGAAGATCAGATTGCGCATTGAGGGAATAAGTGTGCGAATGGGGACTATTTTCAGCCTTGAATTTAAAATCGAGCGATGGACCGATCAATGCGCTAAATGATTGATTCCTTCCAACGCAGAGTTCTAAAAGCGAGGTACTGATCTTTGACAAATTCGCACCAACAGTGACCGTAGCTTCAGAGCAGTCGATCCCTGTTTCAAAATGGATCCCATTGATAGAAGCATGGGCATCGATCGATCCAGCTTCAGAATGTTCACCAATGACTTGCGAGTGCAATGAAGAGGAAATTGTGCGGCTATTGCCATCGACATCGAATTTCATGGAAATATCTTGAAGGGATGCGTGCTTGGATTGAGCTTGCAATCCGATTTCCATTTTATCGATCAAAACATCTCCCTGCAATTTCAGTTGTTGTGTCGTCTTGATCGACAAAGGAAGAGAAAACGAATTCACATTTAGTGTGATCCCGATTGGAGCGAGCAGAGCCGCTCGATAGCTATTGGAGAGAAGCTTCTCAAAAAAAGCAGGGACAAGCGAGCAATGTACAGCAAAGGGAGATGCAACGACCAATAGCCTTCCCTGTTCCTTCAAAACGGCATCGCATTCCATTTGAGAAAAATGAAATTGCGGTGTTGAACCTTGCACGCGGAGATGCATTTGATCCGATTTTTGTATCATGGAAAGATCGCAATCAAAATTTGGTCCCAATAACTGGGACAACATGTTTTGTTTCCCCAATATTGTATCGAGTATGTCCATGGGAACTTTGCGGGCGTGCAGTTCAAGTGAAGATTGGAGATTTTTTTCTGGGATGCCTTTAATAGTTCCGTTTAATGAGACAGTGCTTGTTCCCATATCAGCATTCAGGACAATTTTGACGCCTTCAGTTAATTGTTGCGAAGAGATGCGGCCTTGTATTCCTTTCAGACTCTTTCTTTCTTCAGGAAGAACGACTGAGAATAATGAGTTAAACGAACTTTCCGAATAGCGGTTTCTCGGCAAGAAAAGCTGATCGACAGTCAGGGTTGCCAGAGAACCTTTAACAAAGGCGACAGACTCTAAAGAAGGGAATCGGGCAACGAATGTATCGATTAGGCTCTGAGAAAGGATGAACGAAACTGTTGCAGGGGCTTTAAGAGCGATATTTCCATGTTGAGTTTGGGTTTGGACCTGAAGATTGAACTGAGAAGATCGGCCATTCAATGCAACGTCAAAGACTTCAGGAGATATTTTTCCATCGAGTTCCAAATGGATGGAGGGGCCAACTGCCGCAAGAATCACCTCGGAAAGATCGGGATTGATAAATCTTGCCAATTTGTCGATGCCATTTCCGGAAGCATCCACTTGACCATTTTGAATATTCAATTCCCGGACATCATGAAAAAACAATGTTTTCCAAAGGCCTGCATTTGTGTAGATTTTTTCACAAGTGAATGACAGTCCGTTTTCTTTGTCCAAGATATCGATCCCTGCTATTTCTTGAGGGCCGAACCAGTGTAACGAGATGCTTTGGGCATGGATGGTAATTTTTTCTTTTCTATCGATGCATTTCAGAAAAACTTTAGTTCCCCAATCCGTGGAAACAATCGTCGGTAGAATCGCTGCAATGACAAGGAGTCCTGAGAAGATGCCTGTAACCCAAGCAATGCGTCGTTTTGAAAGATTGTCCATAAGCTACCTTTGGAGCCAACGATGATACTTGAGGATTCCTGCGATCGTCTTCGCATCCCAAATTTCCAAGTTATCGATCATGGATAGGGCTTTTTCCATGCTGATCTTCAAAATGTCAATTTCATCGGTATCTTCACCTTTGAGAGAGCTCTCAATCAGGTCTGTAGCCAGATACAAGTGGAGAAGTTCATTGCAGAAGCCTGGAGCGCTAAAAAACTTTCCGAAAGAAATTAAATTTTTGGCTTTATACCCGATCTCTTCTTGAAGTTCCCGATGCGCGCATGCTTCCGGGCTTTCATTTTCTTCAAGTGTTCCTGCCGGGAGCTCGATCAAAATTTTCTGAGCTGCCCGACGCCATTGCTTGACCAGGAATAAGTCTCCATCCGGTGCGACGGGGATCATGACCACAGCTCCCGGATGAACGACAATTTCCCTTTTGATGCTACTTCCGTCTTCTAATTTGAAAGTATCCATCCGAAGGGAGATGATGCGGCCTTTATGGATCCATTCACTATTAATGAGCCCGGAGGTCTCTTGTTTAGATTGTCTTTCAGAATTGTTTCCCATATCGGACTATTATCCCATCTTCCATGGTTCGATGTCAATTTCGATATGAGTTTAAAAATTAAGTTGGTTTTGGAAGGGAAGGGATCACTGAATAGACGAGAATTTTCTCACGTCTGCCGGGCAATTCGACTGGGCCCAAGTTCTGAGCAGCAAATTGATCTTTTACAGGACCAAAGGTCGTTTCACTCACTAAAATGGGTGCTTTGAGTAATTTTGTCGTCTGTTCAAGTCTTGCTGCGACATTTACGGTGTCTCCGATGGCCGTATATTCCAGCCGTCTTTCAGAACCGATATTGCCCACTATAGCAAAGCCTGTATGGATCCCGATCCCCATGTCGATTCTGGGTTTGCCCTCTTTTTCCCATTTATCACAGAGTTTGTCCAGTTCTTGTTGCATTTCGATGGCGCAAGTGATGGCATTTTTTTCTTGAAACGGGTCATCAATAGGGGCGCCGAACTCTACCATCATTCCGTCACTGATGAATTTGTCCAGTGTCCCATTGTTCTTGAAGATCACGTTGATCATTTTATTAAAATATTCATTTAAAAATGAGACGATCTCTTCAGGAGTATAGGTTTCGACAAGTTGGGAAAATTGGCGTATGCCTGAAAATACGACCGTAATTTTTTTTCTTTCCCCTTCCAGTTTGGCCGTAGTTTTAGATTCCAGTACTTTTTGCATCACTTGATGCGAGACATAACGGCTAAATCCTACTTTGATCCGTTCCCGTTCTTGAAGTCCTTTGGCCATATCGTTAATAGCAGAGGCAAGATCATGGAACTCATCTTTGGTCTTCAAGTCGATTCTATATTGTAGATTGCCCTGGCCGATTTCTTTCACCCCAGAAGAAATTCTGTTCAAAGATTTTGATAAAGTCCAGGCGAGTATAAAAGCTGAAAAAAGGGCCAAAACCAATGTGATGCCCATCGCCATGAATTCGTAGTTGACAAGCTTGCCGAGCAATTGATCGATGTCCGTTGCAGAAATATCCAAGGCAACAGATCCCACATATTGTCCATTAGAGTCATAAATAGGACTTAGCCCGGTAAGCCACACTCCCCATTCGTCATGGATAAATTTCTTAGGGGCATAGGGGTGATGGATATGTTTCACAATGTCGTAAATAGGAGCTTCCTGATAGACATCGCCGACATGCGATACATTTTGCATGGTCCGCGATGCATCGACTCCAAATACGATCTCGTTTGGATTTGTAGGAGAAGGATGGAGTGTGTAGATGTATTTTACATAAATATCGTCACGACGGTTAGCGGTTTTGACTTTTAAAAGCTGTTCTCTGATTTGTTTATAAGCTGAACTTGATTCATCTTCCTTTGTCTTAATTGTCTTTAATACATCCCCATCTATAAATGCAGCCGTAGTTGAAGCAATGGATACAACAGTGCTTCTCAATTCCCGCAAAAATAATTCTTTTGTTTTAGTATAGTTGATGCCCATGGCCAATGCAGTGCTTACAAGGGCCGTGAAGACAAGGGAGAGGTAAAGCTTGCTACGGTACTTCATGCTTTCTCCTCCATTTTGGATGGAGGGAGAAGAACGGCATATGCGGTGGTCCTCTCAGCTATCTCCGGTAGCGTTATCTCTCCTAAATTCTCTAATTTAAATCGATCTTGCACAACTGAGGCAGTCTGTTCACTGATCAGAATAGGTCTTTTCGTTGTTTTAGTCGCCCGTTCCAAAGCTTGAGCGATCGTTACGGCATTGCCGATCGCAGTATATGCCATTCTTTTTTCAGCGCCGATGTTTCCGACAATTGCGAGTCCGGTATGGATCCCTATGCCGATTTTAATTCTGGGTTTTCCTTCTTTTTCCCAAACGTCGCAAAGCTTGTTCAGCTCCTCTTGCATCTGCAGGGCACAGACCACTGCATTATTTTCCTGGTTCGGATCTTCTAGAGGAGCTCCGAACTCAACCATGATCCCATCGCCCAGGAACTTGTCCAAAGTGCCGTAATTGCGGAAAATCACATCGAGCATTTTTTCAAAATATTGATTCAGAAGAGATACTACATGTTCAGGATGCATGTTCTCGGCCAGCATCGTAAATTGACGGATATCGCAGATGAGGATGGTGATTTTTTTCTTCTCGCCTTCGAGTTTGGCATGAGTGTCTGATTGCAGGATTTTTTCCATCACGTATTGGGACACGTAACGGGCAAAATTCATCTTTAGCCGTTCCCGTTCCTGCAGCCCTTGGGCCATGTCATTGATCGCATCTCCAAGGCTTTCAAACTCGTCCATTGTTCTCAAATGGGATTCCGCCTGTAGGTTGCCTTGCCCGATTTCCTTTACAGTCCGGTTAAGTGAAATGAGGGAAGAAGTTGCCCTTTGTGAAAGGAGATATGCGAGAATAATAGCTAAAAGCAATGCGGAACAAAGAGAGATAAACCCATACAGCAATAAACGGTGAAAATCATTCAGGATACTGTGAAGATCGGCATCCAGACCAACAGTGCCGATGTAGTTGCCCCGGTTGTCATAAATCGGCGCAAAACCGCTTAGCCACATTCCTAAAGGGTCGGATGTGAACTCCATATCCCCATAGGGAAAGTCAAGGTGCGCCAGAATTTCCTGTGCATCGGAATAGGAATACACCGTTCCCGGCCCTTCAGGGTTCTCTGCCGAATCTACGAGAAAAACAAGCTGATTAGGATCAGAAGGAGAGGGGATAATGGTATAGACATACCTGATGTTGATGTCTTCCCTATGGTTGACATCCGCAACTCTGCGAAGCTGCTTTTGTAGAGTGTCATAATTCGAAGAAGTAGAGTTCTGGGGAGGATGAATGGTCTTTAAAAGCTCTGCATCCACAACTCCAGCGGCTGCAGCAGCGATCGATGCTACCTTGGTCCTCATCTGCTGGAACAGCTTTTCTTTGGTGATCGAATAGACAATACCTAAAGCGAGAATGACGCTGATCACGCCGATGCCGACAAAAGCAAGATAGAGTTTCGTGCGGTATTTCATCTCTGCCTAACAAGAGGATTACCCGCACTTTATAGCTCTTGCTTCTTTTTTGGCAAATTATGGCATTGAATATCAAGGATTATGTAAAGTAATTAATAACTTTTATAAAAATTATAAGTCTTTTCGAATCATTGATTTTTCAATGTAAATTTGGATTGCCAGCATGCGCTTGGCATCAGTTATTTGTTCGCCATGGCCCCAAAAGGCATGTTCGGCGCAAGGGAAATAGTCGTTTTTCCATTCTACGATCTTGTAAAGCTCAGCATAAATGTCATTTTTAATGTGAGAAGGAAGTTTTTTGAAAATGGATAGGGCGTGTCTTGTTGAACCTTTTTCTAACAGGGAAAGAATCTCTTTAGAGACAAGAAGATAGATCGATTGCGCCACATCCTCTCTGCATTGATCGACATCGCCATGGCGATCAATAGGCTCGAGTTCCTTAGAAAGTGCATCTCTGCAAGCTTTTCCAAAAGAATTATAACGTTCCATATTTCCATGATCGAGGATTTCCTGAGCTGTTTCTAAAAGGCTGGACCAGGAACCGAGATCCCAGACTGTCATCATGCTATCACGCGTAATGGAATAGAGAAAATTTCCATTTTCGATAAAGTTAGAGAAACTGCCTTCGTGTCCACAGAGGGTCGCGACGCATTGATTACTTGTCAAATCCCAAATTTTGATCGTGTTATCATCTGATCCAGAATAAAGAAAATTTCCTTTAATAATAAGTTTTTTAATAGAACTTTGATGTCCTTGCATAGTGGTAGTCGATTGATTTGTAGTTAAGTCCAAAATTTGGATTGTGCCGTCATCTAATCCTATGTAAAGATCATTTCCATTTCTAAGAAAAGTCGAGTTTTTTTTGTTCCCAAAAGGTCCCATAACAAATTGTTTTAGGGTCAAATCATACATTTGCACCCGTTGACCATCGGCAGTAAAATAAAGAAAATTTCCTGCTTTAAAAAAATGCCAGCTAAAAATACCAAGGCTGTCCACGCATTCGTTTGTTGTTAAATCCCAAATTTTGATCCCATCGCTTGAGTTCGAATAAAGAAGATTCTCCTCTATAAAAAACGAATAACAGTTTTTAAGTCCTTCAAGAGTGGATACGCATTGATTCGTCGTTAAGTCCCATTTTTTTATGGTTTCGTCTTTTGAAGAAGAATAAAGATAATTACCATTTATAAGAAAACCGAGGATTTCTTTTGTGTGTCCTATTAGAGTGGCCACACATTGATTTGTACTTAAATCCCAAATTTTTATGGTTTTGTCTTTTGAAGAAGAATAAAGATAATTATTATCTATACATAAGCCTTTGATTTCTTTTGTGTGACCTATAAGGGTAGCCACAGATTGATTTGTATTTAAATCCCAAATTTTAATGGTTTTGTCATCTGAAGCATAAAGAGAATTTCCATTTTTAATCACAACTTGGCCGAAGCAAGAGATGCTTCCTGGAAGAGTGCCTACAAATTGGTTTGTAGTAGAATCAAAAATTTTAAATTCATT
Organism: Rhabdochlamydiaceae bacterium; assembly: GCA_035478995.1. Classification (GTDB taxonomy): domain Bacteria; phylum Chlamydiota; class Chlamydiia; order Chlamydiales; family Rhabdochlamydiaceae; genus DATIJE01. The sequence continues at coordinate 12,765 of DATIJE010000046.1, forward strand.
TTGGTGACATCCACTATATGATTTAAGATAAAGAAGATTTCCATGTCTGTAAAATTTGTAATCAAAGTGAATGACTTTTGGATCTACTTTAAATGTTTGTATTTTAGAATAGAGCCCTTTTTCAAGGTAATAGGACCGATTCTTGTATTGTCGGTACTCTGCTTCAGTCTTTAAATTCGTTTTTTTGCTTAAGCCTGGTTCCCATGGGGAATTGCAAGATCGTGCTAAAGCTTTATTTACTTGTCTTAAAGCAAGCAGATCTTCAGGATGAAGTTGTAATAATATTTTAAAAAGCACTTCAAGTGGCAATTTGTCCAGATTATTCAAGCTAAATGGCTCTAATGCGTCATTCTGATTTATGGGAATGTGTTGAACAGACAAGGGTTGGTGTTCTTCAGATTCCTGTTCCATTTGCATTTGATGCAATTGATTGAGAGCATGATTAACTTTCACTTGAAGTTTTCGTACGCTTTCTTTTTGTTCATTATTGATTAGATCTGAAGGATATAATAAAAGCTGCTGCAACTGCAATTTTAAACGATTTAAGTTAATTGTAGGGTCATCAAGCATTTTACTCATTGCATCGATTTGAATATCACGGCATGAGGTATGACAATCATCCCAAATCTTTTTGATTTTGATTAATTCGCTGTCTAAATTAGTGAACCATTGCGCCCGGCTTTTTATTTCTGCTGAATTTCCTGAAGAATTGCAAATAAGACGTTCTGTATCAAAAGATACCTTAATTGAACGGTATTCAGTGAGTTTCTTTTCTAAAAAAGTGATTTTATCCAAGATGGCTTCTGGAGAAAGAATGCATTCCTCTTTCTGCAGTTCCACTTCAAAATTTTTCATCTTTGCGTAGAGCGTATTGATTGTTTGCTCAAAAGAAGACGACGTAGAATCTTTTTGTTTTTTAGAAAAAGGTGTGATTGCCATAAAATATCCTTGTTGGTTTTTATTATTATCAAATAATAGTTTTTTATAAAAAGTATGATTAAAATTTTAATATAATATAATTAAAATGTCAAATATTATCTAATTATAATTAGAAATTAATTTAAATTATAAAAACTGATGTAAGTTAATAAGAATAAAAGGTTTATCTCTTTAGGAAATAAGACACTCGTCTTTTTTAAGACTGAGGTGATTTTGGATGGCTTTTATGCGAGGACCATTCACTTTTGGGTCGGTGAGGTCGAGAAAAGCGTGTTCAGCGCAATGTAAACACTTTTTTCTCCATCCGAGGATTTTAAGCAGAGCGCCATAAATGTCATTTTTAATAGGGGTAGGCAGTTTTTTGAAAAGAGCAATGCCTTCCTTTATCTCTTCATTGTTAAATCGAGAAAGGATCTCTTTAAGGACAACCCGATAGATCGCCTGGGCTCTTTTTTCATTTGTCGTAGTGTAATTGCCAGGATTTAAAAAAACTGTCTCAGCATAGTGCAGATAGCCACAAGAAAACTGTTCCATGTCATAGAGTTCTTTATAAATTTTATATTTGCATGCGTTCCCGAGAGAAATAAAATAACTGAAATCCTGTTTGTCGAGAATTGTCTCCGCTGCTTTTAAAAGACTCGGGTAAGAAACTTTAAGATCCCAAATATTGATCGTGCCATCTAATGAGCTGGAATAAAGACATTTTCCCTCTCTATAAAGGGAAGTGATTTTTTTTTGATGTTCTCCAATAGGTGCAGCAAGTTGATTTGTAGACAGATCCCAAATATTAATCCTCATATCTCCCACGATGCTTATGTAACCTGCATAAAGAAAATTGCCGTATTTACATAGACAATCCACAGAACCGTCCCATGAAAGGGTAGCAGTGCATTGATTGCTATTCAAATCCCAAATTTTGATCTTGCCATCTGCTGAGCCGGAATACAGAACATTTTCCTCAATACAAAGACATTTGACAGGATGTTGATGTTCTTCGAAGGTGGCTTTACATTGATTGGTAGACAGATCCCAAATTTTGATCTTGCCGTCCGCTGAGCCGGAATACAGAACATTTTTCTGTATGCAAAGGCATTCAATGGAACTCCCTGCTTCTAAAGTGATTTCACATTCATTGGTATCCAAATTCCATACTTTGATCGTGCCGTCCGCTGATCCGGAACACAGAAAATTTTTATTAATACAAAGGCTTGTAATAGGCCCTTTATGATCATTTAAAGTAGCCTTACATTCATTGGTTTCCAAATCCCAAACTTTGATCGTGCCGTCCGCTGAGCCGGAATACAAAAAATTACCTTTGGTGCAAAGACAATAGATGTCATTTTCATGACCTTTTAAGGTGGCTTTGCATGTCTTGTTAGTTAAATCCCAAATTTTAATTGTGCCGTCTGCAGCGCCGGAATAAAGGATATTTTCTTTTTTGCAAAAACATCCGACAGGGCTCTGATGGTTTAGTTTTTGGACAGTATAAAATCCTGTTTTAAGTAGTTGCGGATTGATGTTAGCTATCTGGGGATCGTTTAATAATTCTTTCAATATGTAGGAATCATTACAAAGTTGTTTGCAGTCTTTACTTCCTTGAGCCAAAGCAAAGAAATCTTGAGGAGAAAGATACGACAGTATTTTAAACAGTGTTTCAAAAGGAAGGGGATTAAAAGCACCCAGCTCTAATGGTCGAACGGCATTTTCAAGATCAATAGGTTTGGTCTGATCAGGTGAAGCTTTAGATTCTTCGGATGCCTGCTTCATTTCTTCTGCTTCAATAAGAACTTTATTTGCTTTTTCTTGAACCTTGCGGATTCTAACTTTTTGTTCATCGTTGAATGGGGAATTAAATAAAAGTTGTTTCAGTTCATGATTGAGTTTCGTTAATGTCGATTTATGGTTTGCCTTGACAGGCTGTTCGAGCATTTTTTCGATTTTAGCGAATTGGTCATTAAAGCATTCATTCCAAATCTCTTTAATTGTTTTTAATTTGACGTCAAAATGGTTGATCCATCTTACTTGATTTTCGATATCTTTTGGATTTTGTTTGTTAATATCTTCTTTATATTCAAGCGATCTCTGCATCGAATGAATCTTTGTGTATTTACTTTCTAAAAGGGACAGACTTTGTAAAATGTCATTTGTAGAAAGAACACTGAGATTGGTTCTGAACTGAACCATCTCACTTTTGAGATTTTTTAATTCCTTATAATAGCGACTAGATTCAATTGACATAATTATTAATCATAGGTTTATTTTTAAATATAACTAAAATTTTAAATGATTTCAGCAAACGAGACACCATCTGTTTTCTTTAAGATTTAAAGACATGTAATTTTCGAGGGCTTGCTGACGAAAATGAGTCGTTATTTCTCGGTCTTGGAGATCGAGGAAGGCGCTTTCAATTTGAGGAAAATATTCAGTTTTCCATTTCATGATTTTTTGCAACTGGCCATAAATTTCATTTTTAACGCGGGAAGGCAATTTTTTGAAAAGAGAAAGAGCTTTCCATGTTGAAGATTGAAATAAGGAGAGGATCTCTTGGGCAATCACACGATAGATTGCCCGAGCTCTTTTTTCATTTGTCGTAGTTGTATTATTGCGATTTAAGAAAGCATCCTTGGTATGATTTAAGTTGCTTCCTGAAAATTGTTCAATGGAATGCAGTTGCTTATAAATAGCATTTTTACAAGCTTCACCAAAAGAAGTAAAATGACTTAAATCCTGTCTGTCATAGATTGCTTCCGCTGCTTCTATAAGACTTGGCCAGGTAACAGCAAGATCCCAAACTTTGATCGTGCCGTCCGATGAGCCGGAATAAAGAGAATTTCCTTCATTATAAAATGACGTTATTCCTTTCTTACAAAGTGAGGTGACAGAATTTTTATGTCCTTTAAGAGAGATCACACCTTGATTTGTAGACAGATCCCATATTTTGATCTTCGGTTGCGACTCGAAGCACAGGGCTCCTTTCCAGAAGCTGCCGGAATAAAGAAAATTTCCTTCAATGTAAAGACAATCTACAGAGGCATCTAGGGAAGCTACGCATTGATTGTTAGTTAAATCCCAGATTTTTATGGTATTATCCTTTGAGCAGGAATATAGAAAATTCCCTTTTGTGCACAGACATTTGACAAGGTCTTGATGTCCTTGAAGGGTAGCGATGCATTCATTGGTAGTCAGATTCAAAATTTTAATCGTTCCGTCGGATAAGCCGGAATACAGAAAATTGCCTCCTATACAAAAGCAGTGACCTTCCAAAGTGCCCACATTGAACAATGTAGTTAAATCCCAAACTTTGATCGTGCCCTCGCGCGAACTGGAATAAAGAAGATCTCCCTTTGTGCAAAGACAAGTGACAGTTTCTTTATGACCGAGGCAAGAACCCATACATTGATTTGTAGTCAAATCCCAAACTTTGATCGTGCCATCGGATGAGCCGGAGTAAAGGAAATCTCCTTTTACACAAAGACAAGAAATATCGTTTTGATGTCCCTGAAGAGTAGCTACGCATTGATTTGTATACAGATCCCAAACCTTGATTATGCCGTCCGACGAGCCTGAATAAAGAACATTTCCTTTTTTGCAAAAGCATTCGACTCGATTCTGGTGGCCTTTTAAAATGTGAATAGTATAAAGCCCATTTTTAATCTGTATCGGATTGATAATGTTAGTAGACTTGTTTAATGTCTCTTCCCATACGTGGGGATCATTGCAAAGGTTTTGGAGCCTTTTATTCACCTGTGTCAAAATTGATAAATCTTTTAGCGAAAGATTCGATGTTATGTTTAAAAGTACTTCAGCAGGCAAATCTTCCAATTGAAGTTCTGAGTGTTTACTTTCAAAAAAAGACATTTTTTCAATGATGTCTTGTGGGGAAAGACTTAGTTTTTCTTCTAAATCATTCCTCTCGGTGGGAAGAATTTGTAATTCTTTATTAAAAGAAATAGTTTTGAATGTCATAAGTATTATTAATTTTATTTTTATAAATATAACTATAATTTTAACATAATAATATAATTATGTGAATTAATTTTTAATTTTATAAATTAAATATAACATCCTGATACTTAATGAGATGAATTTTACTGGAAGAACTTAATTATTCGACGGTAACGGATTTGGCGAGGTTGCGGGGTTGGTCGATATCGGTGCCGCGCTCTTTGGCGATGAAGTGACCTAATCTATGACAACCCTGGAAAAATTACTCAGAACATTTCCGGATCATAGAAGCTGAACGGAGAAGAATAAGAATCATTAATGCGGGGCTTTAACTGGTTTTCCTAATTTTTGATGCTGGCTCTTTAAGATCATTTTGAGCGGATGTCTTTTTTTTATTGGTTGGGTATGCAAGGTAATTTTGGATTGCCTGTATGCGCTTGATATCAGTTATTTCTTGGCCATTGCCCAGGAAGGCTTTTTCAGCGCGCAAGGGAGAGTCGGTATTCCATTCCACAATCTTATCTAGTGCGGTATAAATGTCATTTTTGACGTGCTCGGGCAGTTTTTTGAAAAGAATAAGAGCCTGTCTTTTTGAATCCTTTTTAAAAAGGGAAATGACATTTTTAGCAACACAGCGATAAATTGCTTGCGCTCTTTTTTCATTTGTTGTCGTAACATCATTTTGATCTAAGAAAGCATTTTTAGCATGATCGCACGATGGAAATTGTCCAATAAGACGAAGTTGATTGTAAACCGCTTTTTTGCTGGATTCTTCAAAAGAAGCAAAGAGACTAAAATCTTGTCGATCAAGGATCCCTTGCGCCGCTTCTAAAAGAATAGATCGGGAAATGTCGAAATTCCAGATTTTGATCACGCCGTCGCTTGAGACGGAATAAAGAAAATTTCCTTCAGTCCAGAGATCTGTGATGTTTTGAGGTCCTTGAAGGGTGCCTACACATTGCTTTGTAGTCAAATCCCAGATTTTGATCACGCCATCGCTTGAGACGGAATAAAGAAAATTTCCATTTACATGAAGACAAGAGACAGGTGGTTCATTTCCTCTATGAAGGACCGTGCATTGCTTTGTAGTCAAATCCATAATGTTGATCGTACCATAATATGAACCGAAATACAAAAAACGTCCTTCAATGCAAAGACTTGTAATAACGTCATTATGACGTTCGGTTGCTATGCATTTATGCGTAGTTAAATTATAAATTTTGATCGTATTGGAATCGTCTGCGCAATAAAGAAAATTCTCCCGTATGCAAAGATGTTGGATGGAATGTCCATGTTCTTGAAGGGTAGTTACACATTGATTTGTAGTTAAATCCCAAACATCGATCGTGCCGTTGTGTAATACGGAATAAAGAAAATTTCCATTTATGCAAAGATGTTGGATAGTGCCTCTACGTCCTTGGAGGGTAGTTACACATTGATTTGTAGTCAAATCATAAATTCTGATCTTGCCGTCAAGAAAGGTTCCTAAATAAAGAGAATTTCCATTTATGCAAAAACACGTGAAGTTTCGATATACTTGAAGCGGGTTCACAAATAGATTTGTAGTCAAATCCAAAGTTTTGATCTGTTCGATTCCAAAATGAAGAAAATTTCCATGTTTGTAAAAAGAAAAACGATGTGTACCGAACAAGGACCGAGGAGGGCATAATGTTTGCGTTGTGTAGATCTCTTTTTTAAGTATTTCAATAAAATTGATCCGACTTATTATATACTGTTGATACTCTGCTTTGGACTTTATGGTCTTTATGTTATTATTTGACTGTTTGCTTAACATCGTTTGCCAAATAGTCGGATTATTGCACAATTGTTGAAAGCTTTTATTCGTTTGTGCCAAAACAACCAAATCTTTGGGAGAAAGCTCTGAAAATATATTTAAAAGCACTTCAAGAGGCAATATATCAAAACATCCGAGTTTTAATGATTCTTCGACATTTTCCTGATGACTGGGAATGGAATGAACAGGCAAAACTTCGGATGTTTCAGATGTATCCTTCCTTTCATTTTTCTGAATGAGGGCTTGATTTAATTTGTTTTGAATATTTTGAACGATTTCTTTTTGTTCGCCAGTGATTAAAGGATTTAAAGAAAGCTGCTTCAAATGATAGTTTAGTTTTCTTAAAGATGATTCATGGTTTAGATCAACAGGTTTTTCAATGATTTTTTTTATTGTAGCGAATTGAACATCACGACACAAATTATGGCATTTCTTCCAAATTTCATCGGTTTTATTTAATTGGTCTCTTAATCCATCGAACCATTGTTTCCGGCCTTCTATTTCCTTTGGGTTTCCAGAAGAGATGCATATGTTGTATTCGTAATCAAAAGACACACTAATTGAACGCAGCTCAACGTATTTACTTTCTAAAAAAGAGATTTTTCCGATGATGTCTTGTGAAGAAAGACCTTTCAGCTGCTCATTTAAATCATTCATCTCCGTACGAAGATTGTTTATTGATTTTTCAAGAGAAGTCGATGTAGAACCTTCCTGTTTAGAAATAGATTTGATTGTCATTAAATACACCTTTAATTTTATTAAATAATAATTATATTTTTTAATAGAAATATATAAAAAATGATTAAAAATGTCAACTTTTTATTTAAAACAATATAAATGATTAATAATCAATG
>DATIJE010000047.1:0-14893 GCA_035478995.1 Rhabdochlamydiaceae bacterium
TGAAGGATCATTTCTTTATGAATGTATTTGACGCGATCAGGATAGTGTTTGACGATTCTCGCCCATAGGTCGTAGTCTTCTGCAACGACATATTTTTCATTGAATAGACCCGTTGTCTTCAGGATGTCTCTTTTGATCGCAACCGTAGGACTGGAGATGGGAAGATCGAATAAGAGAGTGATGTATTCGATCGGATGTTCCTTGGAAAAACGGGGAGCATCTTCTGATTCGCCGTTGATGATCCAGCGCCAGTTTCCACAAACCATGACAAGGTTGGAGTCTTTTTTGAAGGCATCGACGGTCACCTCAAGCCTGTCAGAACACATATAATCATCTGCATCATGAAAAACGATCAGATCGGAAGCGGTATGATTGATCCCGACATTGCGCGCATGTGCTGCCCCTCTATTTTCTTCGATCCTTATGTAGTTGATTTTAATATTGTCCGGGTATGGTTGGAACGCAGAAATGACACTGTGGATATCCTCTGATGAGCCATCATCGACAATTGTGAGATTATAATTGTCTTTAAACGTTTGTTGAAAACAGCTTTCCATGCACTTTCGAAAAAAGGATCCAGGATTGTAAGCAGGGATAACGACCTCGATCGAATACCCCTCTTTCATTGGAAGAGCTTTTGGGACTTCAGATAATCGATCGATTGCGCGATTTCTTCTTTAGCAGAATCAGGCGCCGAATCATAGGAAGCTGTCGCATGCTGCAGTGCTTTTGTCATCACTCCTTTGCTGAAAAAGTACTGCGCGATCATCATTTCAACTTTCCAGAGATTTTCTTCATCCTTCTTTCCAAATTCTTTGACATAGGCCATTAGAGGTTCTATGGCTGCGTGAGGGTTGCCTCTTTTTTTTGGATGGTTTGAAAGGCGATTAAACTCGAGCATGGCGAGCTTGAAATGGGTCCCGTTTAGATTTTTAGGATCACGCGAAACAATGGACTTGCGCAACTCCTGGACAGCGGGATCTCTGATTTTCAAGGTCTCCAATAGGTTGGAATACCTCTCTAAAAGAAAAAAAGTACCGTTGTCTATTTGCAACCCTGCTTGCATAAATTCTTCTTGTAATTTTCCACATCCAAGATTCTTGGCTTTGGTATAAAAAGATTGCAGTGCATCTTGTGCAACGGTCTTCAAGTCGGTAGTCTCCGACAGCTCTTTCATTTCTTTATAGTCCTGGACCAAAGTCTGAATATGCTTTGCAAATCCTTCCGCCTCCAATGCCATATATCCAAATTTGCAAACCTGTTCTCCTGCATCGTCCAATAAAATGAGTGTCGGCAATTCTTTTACGTTGTATTTTTCCTTAAGGGATGAATTAATCTCTTTCCGTTCCTCGGGAAGACGCTCGTTTTCCGGAAAGTCCACCCAAACAAAGAGGAGATCGTCTTTCAAGGGCTTGGCAAACTTTGCATGTGTTAAAACTTCATTTTCCAATTTTTGCGACCAGGGGCACCAATCTGAACCGACAAATGCAAGGAGAAGATATTTGTGTCTTTCTTTGCCGATTTTTACAGCCTTGTGAAACTGATCTGTCCAATACAACTGCCGTTTCGTTTTAAGGTGATGGGCTTCCTTTAGAGATTCGATGATGGAAGAAGAAAATAGTTTTTTTTGCCGTTCGATGGTAGAATGATCCGTCCGAATATCCTCTTCCTGCGCATAAGCGCTTGCTAAAAGGATTGAAACGGAAAAAATAAAAACAGAACGAATTTTGTACATATTCTTTTTTTATTTATTCTTTTATTAACATATAAAAAATGTTTTTATTTCCTACTACAATTATTTTACGGCATCGTAAAGAGAATTTAAAAAAATGCAGCTTGCGCGGCTTGGAATCGAGATCGGACCTCCGATTTCTTGTTTATCCCAAGAATATTCTGCCTAATCTTTCTAATTATGTTCTGCTGACCATCGACGCACCGCCTTTGACTGAACAGGACAAGGATTTTGGTCTGTTTTTGATCGATGGGACCTGGCGTCATGCAGAAGTGATGCTCCGTGCAGTATCTCCTTCCGGAATCCAATCCCGCAGCATTCCATCTATATATCGGACGGCTTATCCACGGCGTCAGGAAGACTGTCCTGATCCATCCCGAGGACTGGCCTCAGTGGAAGCCCTATATATTGCTTACATGCTGATGGGAAGGGATCCTTCTGGATTATTGGACCATTACTATTGGAAAGAAGAATTTCAGAATAGAAATAAAGGAGCGTTATCATCATGTTAAACATGAACCAGATCGAGCAAAAAGCTTCTAAAATCAAAATGATCGTTTTCGATGTAGATGGAGTGCTGACTGATGGAAGGATCATTTACACCGCTTCCGGAGATGAGATCAAATGTTTCAATGTGAAGGATGGTCTTGGGATTGCAAGCGCGATTAAAAAAGGGTTGATCGGATGCATTATTACAGCAAGGACTTCTGCGGCAATTGAAATTCGGGCCAAAGAACTCAAAATCCAGCATTTGTTCCAAGGCGTTAAAGACAAGAAAGCGATCTTGAAACAGGTTGCGTTAGAACATCGCATTCATTTGGATGAAGTGTTTTATATGGGAGATGATCTTCCGGATATCCCTGCTTTGGAAATAGTTGGTCTTTCTTGCTGCCCTGCTGATGCTTCAGAAGAAGTAAAAGAGATTTGTCATTGGATCACTCAAAAAAATGGCGGCCTGGGAGCTGCAAGAGAAGCAACTGATTTAATTATGAGAAAGTCTCTTAGTGAGTGAAACAGAATTCGATGATCAATTCAAAAAAAATAAAGCACAAAAGAATGCAAAGCATCAGTCTGCCGCCCCTTAACTGCCATGTTTTATGATCATATTTTTTTACATACCGGCCAATCCATGACATCACGATCGGCAACAGTCCAAGCAATAGGGCGCATCCGATCCCTCCTGCAAAATTCAAGGCTTTCAAAAAAATATTCGGATTGAAAACAGCTATCAGAGTAGGAGGCAAGAATACAATGCAGAAAAGAACATGTTTTTTTGTCTGAATGCCAACAAGTCTGAACCCATCTGCAAGAAAATCCATCAGTCCGAGAGTGACCCCTAAAAAAGAAGTTGTCAGAGCAAAAAAAGAAAAGCATTGGCCAATCGCATAAATATAGGGAAAATCGACCCTATTCCTTAAAGGGAAGACAGCCGTTTGACCTTGGAGTTTTGCACTCAGTAAGCCTGTTGGGCCCTCTACTGGAACAATGCCTAAAACGAGCAGCTCCCAAATCACATAACAAATAAAGGGGATCGAAGTCCCTAAGATAAGCGCTTTCTTCACCATTTTCACATCATATTTTAAATAGGTGATCAAACTGGGAATAATCCCTTGAAAGCTAAAGGCTGTAAAAATGATCGGCAAGGCAATCAAGGCCTGAGCCCACTCCGCAGAATCCAGCATATCGAGGTCGACCTTGTTCCATCCCATCACCACGAAAGCTAGATAGGACAGCCCCAAACCAATGATCCAGATAAAGTTCACTTTGTCTACAGCTCGTGTACCGAGATAGACCGCCGGGGAAAAAATTGCTGAGAAAATTAAAATTCCAAGCCAGCCAGGAATCTTTTCACCTACAATGGCTGTGATGAATCCCCCGCCTCCTGCAGAGTAGGCGACGGTCAAACAATAAAAAAGAAAAAGATACACAAGCGCGCAGGCTATCCTTCCTAACTTTCCTAGCATATGGTCTGCCATGGAGACAATATTCGCGTCTTTAGGAAGCCATATTGAAATTTCTAAAAATAAGAGGCCAGTAGCAAGCATGAACAGCCAGCATGCGAGGAACACAACACAGGACGGAATAAATCCTGCTAGGGAAGTAGCTACTGGCAAAGCGAGCATTCCGGCCCCGATGGCAGTTCCGGCAACGAGCATCGCTCCGCTAAACCATTTAAAATCCATTTTTAACCTTTGTTAGGCCTACAACCTTATCACTTCACTGTTTTTATCTAAACCTTCCTTTGTTGACTTTTTCGCTATGATCCTCTAAGGTAAATGGATAGAATTTTGAAATTAAACTCTTGTGTTACAAAATACATATCCATTTGAACAACATCAACTTGCAGTAGATCAGGTCGACCCTGATGCTCTGTACGTCATGCAAAAACTCCGCGAGTCCGGTTTCGTCGCTTATCTTGTCGGAGGAAGTGTTCGTGACCTGTTACTTAAAAAACATCCCAAGGATTTTGACATCTCGACTTCGGCAAAACCCGAAGAGATCAAAAGCTTATTTCGAAACTGCATCCTGATCGGCAAACGGTTTCGCCTTGCACATATCCGTTTCGGACGCAAAGTGTTGGAAGTGTCTACTTTTCGCTCCGGGGACACTGAAAATGAAGCTTTGATTATTAGAGATAATAAATGGGGATCTCCTGAAGAAGATGTTCTCAGACGCGACTTTACGATCAACGGTCTTTTCTACGACCCTTCGTCGCAAACCATCATCGATTATGTAGGTGGATATCCCGATATACAACGAAAATATTTACGTACCATTGGACAACCATTCATCCGATTTAAACAAGATCCCGTGCGAATGATCCGCCTTTTAAAATTTCAAGCACGGTTTGGTTTTGATATCGATTCCGAAACACTCGTCGCTCTTTTAGAATGCCGCCACGAAATCACCAAGAGTTCGCCGGCGCGTATCCTTGAAGAACTCTTGCGCATGCTTGAGTCCTGCGCCGCGCAGCCTTTCTTTAGATTGATGACGGAAAATGGGATACTCCATCTAATGCTTCCGAATTTGGCAAGTTTCATGGAAGCCGCTGAGGGAGAAGAGGTGTATTCCTATCTTTCAGAAGTAGATACCAATCTACATGAACCGCATACGCCTCCTTTAGAAAGATCGCTCCTGTTGTCTTGTCTGATCTTCCCTGTCTTACAAAAACGGATCCAAACCCATTACGTGGAACGGGAACGGCATCCGCATTTGGGTGAAATCCAAAATGAAACGAATATTTTGATCGATGAGGTTTTTCGTCCTTTTTTTCATATACCGCGGCGTCTTCGAATAGGCATCATTTCTATCTTGACATCTCAATATCGGCTCACTCCGATCGAAAAAAGAAAACCCCGCCGCCCGCGTATTCCAAATGATCCTGACTTTCCTCTAGCGCTGAAATTCTTGCAGATCCGAAGTTTGCTCGAACCCGGTCTGCAAAAAGTGTGGGAGGAATGGAATGAAGCTTATACCTCCCCTCATAGAATCCCGATAAAACGGAGAAGGCGCCCTAGAAAAAAACCTTCCCGGCATCCAAAGTCAGACAAGCAACATGAAACACAAAACCCTTAAGATCACAGCTGATGTAGCCGTATCTTTCATAGGCCCGCCGCTGGATCTAGGCCCGATGCCATCCGTCTTTTATTTTGCCCTATCAGCGGAAGAGTCTCTCGATCAGGACCCTTATAATCAACCAGCCCTATTTCTCACTCACTTTCCTATCCGCGTCTTTTCCATGACTTTGCCTGGACATGGGCCAGGATTACCGGCGACAGAAGCTTTGACTGTATGGTCTCATGACTTTCATCATGGCAATGACATCGTGACAAAATGTATCGATAAGATAGCGCTCGCATTTCATGATTTAAAAAGAAAAGATCTTTTTATCCCGGAAAAAATTGGCGTTGCGGGACTATCTAGAGGGGCCTTTATCGCTGCGCATGCTGCAGCCAGAATACCCGACATCAGCGCGATATTGGGTTTTGCCCCGCTTACAAAACTCACTTACGCACGCGAATTTCATGAGCTCCAGAACCATCCCCTGGTCCAATCTTTAAATCTCGAACATTTGATCCATCCATTAATTGGAAAGACTTTGCGCTTTTACATAGGCAATCACGATACTCGTGTCGGCACTGCGCATTGTTTTGATTTCATTCACGCTTTGGCGGATGCCTCTGTTCAAAAAAAAATCCGCTCTCCCAACGTGGAATTGATCATTGGCCCATCGATCGGACATCAAGGACATGGCACGGCAAAAGATGTGTTCCGCAATGGAGCAGAATGGTTGGCATCACAACTAAAGGTCGTGAGTTAAAATGACTGATCTTTTTATTTTTGCCGGGGAAACGAGCGGCGATTTGCACGGAGAAAAACTTCTGGGAGCCTTGCAGCTCAGGCGACCTGATTTACATGTCGTAGGCGTCGGCGGTCCAAAAATGCGTTCCTTGAACATGAAATGCATTCTGCCTATGGAAGAATTCCAGGTGATGGGATTTATCGATGTTCTTTTAGCTTTGCCTAAGCTAATGCGCCTGTTTCGAACTGTGCGAAATGCAATCCTAAGCGCCAATCCGAAAGTGGTATTGTTCATTGATTATCCGGGCTTCAATTTGCGGATGGCAAAAGCGTTGCGCAAAAAAAAATTCCAAGGAAAGATCAGCCATTACATTTGTCCATCGGTTTGGGCTTGGGGAAAAAAGCGTATTCCGCAGATGGCCCAAACGCTCGATCTTCTGATGACCATCCTCCCTTTCGAGCGGGATTGCTTTTCTGAAACCTCTTTAGATGTTCGATACGTAGGACACCCATTAGTCAAAAGGATTCAAGAGCACCATTATCAGGATTTAAATCTCACAAACGACAAAACAATCATTGCTCTTTTTCCTGGCAGTCGTATGAAAGAACTGATCCGCAATTTACCTCTCCAATTGAGAACGCTAAATCGTTTATTAAAAACGGATCCTGATCTTCTCTTCGCCATTTCTGTTTCCGAGTCTCGATTCCTTCCAAAAATCGAGGAAATGATCCAAAATGAGAAACTCCAACTCGGCCAAAATGTAGTATTGATCCCTTCTGAAAACAATTACGATCTCATGAGGACATGCGATTTGGCCATCGCAAAATCAGGGACAGTAGCCCTAGAACTTGCCCTTCACCGGGTGCCGACCGTCGTCATGTACGCAGTCACTCCTTTAGACCAATTCATCGCATTGAATATCTTTTGCATCCGCCTTCGCTTTTATTGCCTGGTCAATATTATCTGCCGCACCGAGGTCTTTCCTGAGCTGATCGGAAGTAATCTCACTGAAGATTCTCTGTACAATGCCATTTATAAATTTTTAAATGATCCTGTTTACCAAAATCAATGCTCAAGCCGTTGTCAAGAATTAATTGGCATTTTACAGAACAGAGATGCAGGTCGTGAAGCGGCGGAAGCACTGTTGAATTTACTTGGGTATTAATCCCTTTTTCTCTAAGATTTTATACCGAATAATCTTTTTGAAGAGATCTTTTCATGACATCTACATTAAAAATTTATATTGATAGACTAAAAGACGGCCATGCCGAAAAAATAGACGAAACCATCTCATCTGAGGTCCTGGACGTTCAAGAGGAAGATCTAGCATTTTCCGGTCAGATCTCCATTTCTGGCCATGCCTATTTGGCAGAAGACCATTTGATCATTAACTTAAAAATCGATTCTAGAGCCTTGCTTCCTTGTGCGGTTTGCAATAAGACAGTTGAAGTGCCTATTGTCCTGGACCACGTTTATCTAACCAAGCCATTATGCGAATTGCCTTCGGTTTTTAATTATACAGATGAAATCCGCGAAGCAATCTTATTGCAGGTTCCCTCATTCATAGAGTGCTCTCATGGAAAATGCCCAGAAAGAGAATCAATAAGCAAATATTTTAAAAAGCAAAAAACAGAAATTAATGAAAAAATAGAATCTCCTGTGAACTATCCCTTCGCAGATTTATGAATATCGATTTGAGTTTTGAAAAAAGAGATTTTTTTCTATAATTCTAGTTAAAATATTAAGGAGTTTCAATTTATGGCAGTACCACGTAATCGAACATCTAATGCCCGCAAGAATTCTCGCCGGGCGCATCACGCGAAAAAACCTCAAAATGCAATTCAATGCTCTAATTGCAAAAATGCTCGCCTTCCTCATAAAGTATGTCCCCATTGTGGATTTTACTCAGGGCGCGCAGTAGTCCATGAGAAGGCAGATTAATACACATACTCAAAACGTATGGGCCATCAAACTTTTCGCATCGGAATCGACCTCATGGGTGGCGATACTTCGCCAGTCCTATTGCTTGAAGCCGTTCTTGCCCTTGCCCAAGAACTCGATGGAAAAGTAGATCTTCTCGTCTTCGGCACGCAGTCGGTTATAAATTCTAGTTTGGATCTTTCTAAAAATGTCAAAGGAATCTCTGTTTCCGAAGTCATCACGAACGAAGACGACCCTCTCATTGCCGTACGCAGAAAACGGGATTCTTCTCTATGCGCAGGAATGCGCATGCTCCAAAAACACGAATTGGACGCTTTTGTTTCTGCAGGAAATACTGGGGCTCTGATAGCATGTGCAAAATTATGCCTCTCCATGCTGCCAAATATTGCCCGCCCTGCACTTCTAGCACTCCTTCCAACTAAACACAATGAAGTGGCTGTCTTGGATATAGGGGCAAATGTGAAGTCCAAAGTAGAGCAGCTGGTGCAATTCGCTTCCATGGGAGTCGCTTATCAGAAGACGCGCGGGGTCCAGCATCCAAAAGTCGGTCTGTTGAACATCGGCTCTGAAAAGACAAAAGGAACACCTGAACTTCGAGAGACTTACGAAAAGCTGCAGTTCCTAAACCGGAACTGCAATAAAAATGCCCCTATTTTCATTGGCAATATCGAAGGACGGGATGTCTTTCAGGGAAATATCGATGTCTTGGTCACAGATGGTTTTACCGGCAACGTTTTTCTCAAAACGGCTGAAGGAATAGCGACCTTTATCTTGGACCAATTGGTCGAAACCGCCGATGAAGAATGCTCTCCTCATCTTAAGACTACTCTAAGCGCATTGCGCAAACGTTTGCATTATGCAGAATACCCAGGCGCTATCTTATGCGGAGTTGACGGAGTGGTCGTCAAGTGCCATGGAGATTCCACCCCGCGCAGTTTAATTAATGGAATCAACGGCGCTCTTAGATTGCTTGAACATGGTTTCTTAGAAAAAATCAAAAATCAACTTACCATGGATGCTCAAAAATTTAGTTTTGTCCAGCGATTGAAGAAAATCCGTGGTTCGAAACATTAAATTTTTTTTATAGAGGTAGTTGCAAAACTATTGTGCCCTAGAAAATCAATGATTTTGCCGCCAGTTTTCAGGGCCAGCATGCTGGCCCGAGCTGCGCCGACGAGCCCATACTTGGACAAGTAGGCGAGGAGACGCAGTGAAAAATGGGGACAAAAGGGCGATTTTATGGGGCGCACGAGTTTTGCAATTGCCTCTATACCTGAAAGCCCTCCCCTTTGTGCCGTTTTTTATGGAAAAAGATCTCCTTTTTCACCTAACATAATGACAACGCATAAATTTTTTAAGGCTCCAAAATGCAAGAAATACTTTTAAACGTGGAATCTAAAGAAACACGTTACGCACATCTTAGAAATGGGCATCTACATGATCTGATCATCGAACGGAAAAAAAACCGGCAGCTCGCCGGCAATATCTATCGTGGAAGGGTCACTAATATTCTACATAACATTCAATCCGCCTTCATCGATATCAATGAGGGTGAAAATGGATTTATCCACATCTCGGATATTCTTGAAAATACACAAAAGTTCCAAGAGATGTTCGAAATGGACTTCGATCTTGATTACGATCTGCGTGCAGCTGGATCAAAAACAAAAAAAGAAGAAGACATTTCAAAACTTCTAAAAAACGACCAACCCGTCTTAGTACAAGTCGTCAAAGAACCTATCGGTACAAAAGGAGCCCGACTCACTTCCAACATCTCTATCGCTGGACGATATCTCGTGCTGCTTCCAAATACTCCGCATCGGGGAGTTTCTCGCAAAATCGAAGATCCGGGCTCGCGTGAAAAGCTCAAAAAATTAATTCGAGCATTCGAGATGCCAAAAGACATGGGATTGATCTGCCGGACCGCAAGCGTGAACGCCTCTACAGAAACGCTGATCGAAGAAGCGACAGACCTATTAAAAACATGGCAAACAATTGTTGAAAATTTTCATAAGTCTACCAAGCCGACATGCTTGTTTGAGGAATCGGACCTCATTAAAAGAGCGGTCATGACTGCCATGGACAAGAAGTTCGATCGCCTGCTCGTTGACGATTACGCTACTTATCAGCGATGCAAAAGGATTCATGCCAGATATACTACTGAACATCCTTTAAAAATTGAGTTCTACCGGGATAAAGCTCCCATGTTCGAAAGATTCAATGTAGAAAGAGAGATCGAACGTGCATTGAGACATAAAATTTGGCTCCCGAGCGGCGGGTATCTGTTTTTTGACCGCACAGAAGCGATGTTCACGATCGATGTCAATTCCGGGCGCAGCAGCCAGCAATCTTCT
Source organism: Rhabdochlamydiaceae bacterium (assembly GCA_035478995.1). GTDB lineage: Bacteria > Chlamydiota > Chlamydiia > Chlamydiales > Rhabdochlamydiaceae > DATIJE01. The sequence continues at coordinate 10,331 of DATIJE010000047.1, forward strand.
AAAAGCGATGTCGAAGAAACTCTGGTCCACATCAATATGGAAGCGGCAGAAGAAATCGCAAGACAGCTACGCCTGCGCAACATCGGCGGCCTGATCATCTGCGATTTTATCGATATGCGCTCTCGAAAAAATCAACGCCGGGTCTTAGATCGCTTAAAGGAAGCGATGAAAGAGGATTCCGCTAAATGCACGATCCTCGGCATGAGTGAGTTTGGACTCGTAGAAATGACACGTCAGCGCAGTCGGGAATCTCTGACTCAAACTCTTTTTACAAATTGTCCTTATTGCAATGGAAGCGGAATGATCAAAACCCATGAAAGTGTTTCGATTGAAATTGAAAGGTCCCTTAAGAAACTGATCTCCCAGCAAAACCAATTTGCCCTCGAACTTATTTCCCATCCTGATCTCGATCAATATTTAAGCCGTGGGGATAAAGATTATTTTCGAAAGATAAGTGAGAGGCTGCAGGCTAGTTTGAAATTCAGCGTCAAAGACACACTTCATCTTAATGAATTTCAATTTTATTCATTGACCAATGGAAAAAAACTGGATGTCTAACTCTTCTTCTTTTTCGAATTTTTTTTCCAAATTAAAAAAATATTCAGAAGAAGGCTTGATCCCTAAGAAATACAAGGAGACTTTGTCTCTTTTCTATTCAAGCTATAAAGAGGCGCTCGAGAGCCATCATATCTCTATTGCCGATCATGAGCATGTCTTTCTCACTTATTTGGATTTGATTAAAAAACAATTTCCAACTCCATTTAATTTTCAACCTTATCATCAGAAAATCCGCCGTCCTTTTGACTATTACAAATTTGGTCTAGATTTTATCAGGCCTCTTGTAGACATGAGCGTTTCTTCGATAGTCGGCATGACGAATTTCAATGAAATTCTCTCTCACTTGCGTCAAGGCCACAATATCATCCTCTTGGCAAATCACCAAACTGAGGCGGACCCTCAAGCGATCAGCGTCCTCTTAGAGAGGATAGAATCCAAAATCGGAGATCAGATGATTTTTGTCGCAGGTGAAAGAGTGACTACAGATCCCTTGGCGATTCCTTTCAGCATGGGTTGCAATCTCCTGTGTATCTATTCTAAACGATACATTGACCATCCTCCCGACCAAAAGATGAAAAAACAGCTTCACAATAAAAAAACGATGGAATTGATGAGCGGGCTTTTAAGCGAAGGCGGCAAAATTATTTACGTCGCTCCCAGCGGGGGAAGGGATAGGCGCAATCCCCAAGGAATCATAGAAATTGCCCCCTTCGATCCACAGAGCGTCGAGATGTTCTATCTCATGGCGCGCAGAGCAAAACACCCCACTTATTTTTTTCCCATGACTCTAGCTACTTACGATGTCCTTCCTCCTCCGGAATCCATCCAAATAGAACTCGGCGAAACAAGGGTCGCAAAGAGAGGAGTCATCCATATCGCTTTCGGCAAAAAAATAGATATGGAACATTTCCCAGGAAGTGAAGAAGCAAATAAACATGAACGAAGAAAATCTCGAGCTAATTATATTTGGAATCTCGTAAAACAAGACTACGAACCATTTTCATTCAGGAGAGCACTCTAATGGCAATAAAATCCCTATTCCCCCTTTTGGTTTCCTGCAGCCTGTTTTCAACTGCTTTTAATGCCTATTCTGTCGAGAATAACTGCACTGGTTGCGAGACCATCGAAGATAAAGCACAGATTCCGTTGTTAAACCCCTCGCTCTCCCAAAGGGAAGTAAAAAAAATCATCCTGAACAATGGGCTTGAGGCATATCTCATTTCTGACCCCGGGGCAGAACAATCGGCAGCTGGACTTTCCGTTGAAGCCGGCTCCTGGCAAGATCCTCAAGAATATCCAGGGATGGCCCATTTCCTTGAGCACATGTTGTTTATGGGGAATGCGGCATATCCTGAAGAATTCGAATACATGCAATACATCAGCGATAATGGAGGCCATGTAAATGCTTCGACCTGGCCTGATCGTACGATCTATATGTTCTCCGTAAATAATGAAGCCTATTCCGGAGCCCTCGATCGTTTTTCCCATTTCTTCATCGATCCTTTGTTTTCTCCTTCTTGTATTGGAAGAGAATTGCATGCCGTAGACCAAGAACACTCTAAAAATATCGAAAACGACAATTGGCGTGTGGAAATGATTTTCAAAGAGACCGGCAATCCTAACCATCCAAATGCAGGCTTCTCAACAGGAAATGCCCAAACCCTTTCAGGAATCCCTCAGAAAGCTCTTTTAGACTGGTATAAAAACAATTATAGCGCCAATCGAATGCATCTTGTCATCGTCTCTCCATTGCCAATGGAAGAATTAATGACATTGGCGATAAACGACTTCTCCCGCGTTCCTAACTACGGTCTTGCAAAAGGAAACTGCCTGCCTCCAATGTGTTCGCCGCAACAAAAAAAGCACATGATTTACATCAAGCCTGTCAAAGATTTAAGACGCGTAACTTTAGTGTGGGAAGTAGGACCTCTATTCGCTGAAAATATCGATAAAAAGGCTCCTGAGCTGGTAGCGGCAGTCCTTAACAATGGAAGCAGCACAAGCTTATTGGAACAACTCAAAAGAGAAAAAATCGCCGAATCATTAGACGTCACATGCGATCGCTATAGTAAGGACCAACTTCTCTTTAGAATCGATATAGATCTGACTCAACAAGGACTCGCACAAGTAGATACCGCGATCACGCGATGCTTTCAAGCCATTGCCAAATTAAAAGAAACAGGGATTCCGAGCTATCTATTCGATGAAATGCGTAACATCTCAACGATCCACTATCAATATCAATCGCGGGAAGAAGCTTTTGGATTCGTCTCCAAGCATGCTCATGATCTCATTGATGAAGATCTGGAAACGTATCCTGAAAAATTGCACATCCCATCGACGTATGATCCGGATTTCATCTTGCAATTCATCCATACCCTTACAGCGCAAAATTGCATGTTTTTTATCCAGTCCGACCCGAAAAATACTGGTGTGGCCCCTAATATCAAAGAGAAATGGATGGATGCAGAATATGCGATCAAAGAGGTTTCAGGATCTACAATTGCCGCATTAGAAAACGCTTCCCAAAATTCCAATATAGATTTGCCCTCTCAAAATCCCTTTGTTCCGGATCGTCTAACGCTCATCGCCTCTTCAGACCGCTCACCAACACAAAACCCGGTTTTACTTGCCAAAGACGAAGGCTGCAAAGTCTACTATTTAAAAGATAATAAATATCTTGTTCCGGAAGTTGCTGCGATCTTTGGAATCAAATCCCCTTTAATTGATGGGTCTGCCAGATCGGCAGCTCTAACCGACCTATATCTCAAGGCCCTCACGGAAAAGCTGTCTCCTACTCTCTATTTTGCCCAAACTGCCGGATTGTCTCCTTCTTTTTCAAAGCAGGATTTAAAACTGAATATATCTATAGAAGGATACAGTGAAAAAGCTTCTATTCTCATCAAAGATATTTTCCAATCTTTAAAGCATGTTGCACCCACAAAAGAGCAATATGAAATTTATCGAGAATATCTGCTGACCAATTACGATCACGCCGCCAAAGAATTGCCCGTTAAACAAGGACTCGAACTGCTCAGCGGCGTTCTATACAATGATTCTCCTACAAATGCAGAAAAATATAACGCCTTGAAAAACATTTCTTATGAAGATTTTATCAAATTTTCAACCAATTTGATGAAAAAAACTTATATCGAGTCATTATTATATGGAAATTTATTGGAAAAGGATGCTCAGACCTTATGGATGTCCGTTAAAAAAACTTTGGGAAGCAGTCCTTATCCTCTAGAGAAACAGATAAAGAAGACAGTCTTGTCCCTGCCTGCCAAACAAGGCCCCTACATGATTGTACAAAAAACGGAAAGACAGGGAAATGGAGTGATCCTGCTCCTAGAAGAAGGGAAATTTTCATTTGAAAAACGCGCAGCGCAGCAGATTTTGTCAAAAGCGCTTCAGGAAGCTTTTTTTGATACTCTCCGCACAAAACAGCAAACCGCTTATTTCGCTAAAGCGTGGGATAGTGAAGTAGAACGGGAATTGTTCCAGTTTTTTGCAGTCCAATCCAGTACGCATAATCCTCGTGATCTCATTGCCCGTTTTGAATTGTTCTTGGAAGATTTTCTAAAAAATATCGATGTAAAAATTCCCGAAGAACGATTTCAGATCATCCAAAAAATGCTCGTGACGACTCTGCAGATGCCGCCTGAAAATCTTGAAGGCATGGCTTATCGCCTCAACACATTGGCGTTCAACTATGACGGTGATTTCAATTGGTACGACAAACGGATAGCAAGTGTAAAGGCCTTTACATATGAACAATTAGCGGAGGCAGCAACTCTATTTCTATCGCGTGAAAATCCAAAACGAATTGCTGTGCTTGTCGAAGGAGTATTATCACCAGACAACGATTTTCACTATCAGATCGTCACAAAAAAAGATCTTTCCGAGACCGGCACCTATGTCACATGGCGTTAGAGTGTGTCCACAAACTGCTAACTGCTTAGATTCGCGTTCTTTTTTCGCAGGTTGCAGTGACCGATTTCGGGA
>DATIJE010000048.1:0-16833 GCA_035478995.1 Rhabdochlamydiaceae bacterium
TCAAGGCAGCGAATGTCCCTGCGTGATCATTCCTATCCATACGAGTCATTTTAAACTTCTGTACCGGAATCTCCTCTACACCGGAATCACGAGAGGAAAAAGATTGGTGATACTAGTTGGCAGCAAAAAAGCCCTTGCGATAGCCGTTAAAAATGAAGATGTGATCAAAAGACATACCGGACTGCAAAAACGGATCAAAGAGTTTTTAATCAGGAAATGATATCTACGTCCTCGGACAAATCATTCAAAGAATTGCGATCTACATTGCTGGAACCTATCAAGTTCAGCATTTTTAAAGAAGGCAAGTCTTGGCAATTCATCGTAGTTAAAGAATCGCATTCTTTCAATTCTAATTGGATTAGAGAAGACAAACTTTGAAAATCTGGCCTATCTAAGGAATGGCATTGATTCAAATAGAGATAAACAAGAGATGTCAGGCCTTCGAAATTGGGATCGGTCAATAAGGTGCATTCGCTCAAGTTGAGAAAATATAGGTTCGCAAGACCTTTAAAATGCGCCTCTTTCAAAAAAACAGCCCCGCTTAAATCGATGTTATGCAGTAAAGGGAGGTTTGCAAATTCGAGATGTTGAAGTGAAATGCATTCGCGAGACTTTAAAGATTTTAAGAATGGAAGATCGCGAAGTTCCAACTCCTCAATTGATTTGCAATCCGACAAATCGAGAAATTCGATTGTCTTAAAATCTTTAAACTCAGGTTTGATGAGTTCGCAGCAATTTCTTAAAGTCAAACTTTTTAGTCGCGTTAATTCTATTTTCGCAATTTCAGCTAGCTCTTGGTCAGTGATTAAAGAGCCGGACAAATTCAAAGAGATCAAATTAGGACATTTCTGAATGATCTCCGTAACTGTAAATGTTGTTCCAAACTTTTTTTTAATAATCTGAATCCATTTTTGAATTTCAGAATGGTTCAAAGAGATGACTGATCTCAACTTTTGGCGAGCGATATAGAAGTCTGAATGAATGACTTTCCATTCTTTACAGACTAAGGAAACTTCTGTAGAAGGATAAGGTAAATAAGAAAACACTTCGCATAAGAATTCATGTATTTTTAAGGGATTCTCATCATCTGTGCAGATGGGATCCCATGGAACAGCTTGATGTGCGGTTGTACGAGGTATTGCATGGACCATAGCAATCCAAAACTTAATTTGTTAAGATTTTTTAAAGATATAGGAATCTTTTACAAAAAAATCAAATAAAAAATTAAATCGGATTTCAACTCACGATATTTCCGGGATCAGCTCTCTTGAAATCAGGCAGTTCGAGACCATCTTTAACTTCTGCAATGAGAAGCATCCCTTGACTTTCGACGCCCATCAACTTCGCAGGCTTGAGATTGGCGATGATGATGATTTTTTTTCCTATGAGTGTATTCAAGTCTTCTATCGTGTCGCCGATTCCAGAAACGATCGTCCTTTTTTCAAAACCGAGATCGACAGATAATTTTAACAGTTTTTTGCTCTTTGGGACCCGCTCCGCGCTCAAGATTTCAGCGATTCTCAAATCCAGCTTGCGGACGTCATCAATTGAAACCTCCGGCTTTAATGGATGATATGCGCTTGGTTGCTCAGGTGACACGTTCTGCTTTTCGCCTAAATTTTTTAATTTTTCCATTTCTGATTCAATCACGTTGTCCTCTACTTTTTTAAATAAAATTTCGGGCTTTGGCAAACTTTGTCCTGGAGCGAGTTCCTGTTTGGCTACCGTATCCCAGTTTTGCTTTGATAAATCTGTCTGATACCCTATTAAATGCCAGACCTTTTGCGCAGTTTCAGGGATGATGGGAAAAGAGATCAACGCTAATGCCTTGATGCATTCCAGGCAGCAGCGAATCGTATTCTCCATATCTTCTCGAGTCTCGGGCAGTTTTGCTGAACTCCAGGGTTTTTTCCCGTCGAAATACACATTGCCGACCTGAGCGAGCTGCATGACCAATTGGCTTGCACGCCTCAAATGAAAAGTTTCATAAGAATTGGCTGCTTCTTTGATGAGATGATCTACTTCCTCCAGGAACTTTTTATCGACTTCTTTCAAGGGATGTTTAGCAGGAACTTTTGCGCTGCAATGATTGGCTGCAAAGACAAGAACGCGATTGACCAGATTTCCGTATTTGCCTAGCAACTCCGCATTGCATCGAGCCTGAAAATCTTTCCATGAAAATTCCGAATCCTGACTTTCAGGTGCATTGGATGCGATTGCGTAACGGATTTGATCCGGTGAGAACTGTTCAAAAAATCGATCGAGGTCGATATACCACCCTTCAGACTTGCTGAATTGCCGCCCTTCTAAATTGTAGAACTCGTTGGCGGGAAGCTCATCGACAAGTTTGTAGGGCTCATTTTGTCCCATGCACATGGCAGGAAAAAATACTGCATGGAATGGAATGTTGTCTTTGCCGATAAACTGAACCAGTTTAGTTTTAGGATCGAACCAGTAATCTTTCCATGCATCAGGACGATGTTGTATTTGAGCCCATTCCTTGGTAGCAGAAATGTAACCGATCGGAGCATCAAACCACACATAGAATACTTTTCCCTGCGCACCCTCTAAAGGGACTGGAATCCCCCAATCGGAATCCCTGGTAATTGCACGCGGCCTCAATTCATCGATGTAGTGCTGGGCAAAATTGACGACATTAGGCTTCCAATTTTTTGTTCGGATCCAAGAGGCAAGTTTGTCTTTAAAAAGGTCGAACCGTAAAAACCAATGATTGGTCTTTTTTAAAATTAGAGGAGCCCCTGAAATTTTCGATCGTGGATTCTTTAGGTCTGTGGACTCATAGCTTGCCCCGCAACGCTGGCACTCATCCCCTCGCGCTTCTTCAAATCCGCATTTGGGGCACGTCCCGATCACATACCGATCAGCCAAAAATTTCCGATCTTTCTCAGAATAGAGCTGTTCAGTGACTTTTTCTTCAATGTAGCGATTTGCTAAAAGATCTTTGAAAAACTGCTGAACAGTTTCAGCATGGTCCAGCCACGTTGTGCGGGAAAAATGATCGAATGAGAAATGGAGCTTGGCAAAAAAATTTTTGTTTATCTCATGAAATAGATCGACGTGTTCCTTTGGCTTTCTTCCGGCTAATTCAGCGCTTAAAGAGATGGCGATCCCATATTCGTCTGAACCGCAAATATAGAGGACATCATTGCCCTTCAAACGTTGAAACCGGGCATAGCAATCTCCTGGCAGATAGGCTCCGGCAATGTGACCGAAATGCAATGGACCATTGGCGTATGGGAGAGCAGATGTGATTAAAATCTTTTTAACCATTGGCTCTTATTCTTCCGACGCTTCCATTTTTTCTAAATCCTTGAAATGCTCATCATGAGGATGTTTTTGGACCTCGTTCAAAAGAGAATCAAGAGTCACTTCATGTCCGGCTTTAATGTAATGCCTGGCCAATCGGATAGCATGATTAGCTAGATCAAAATTACTTTTAAAAAGCCCTTTTAGTTTTTCATTCGTCAAATGTTCTCGAGCTGGCATAAATGATTCTTCCCTTTATTAAGCTGTTAAGCTGTACGGTGTTCTTCGGCAATTAAAATACTGCGCAATACTTCGTAGGCAGTGTGTAAATTTTCATTTACGATATGATAATCGTAATGGACGGCCATGGACATTTCATTTTTTGCCCATGACAATCGCTGTTCAATGTGTTCCATGCTTTCTGTTTGGCGTTTAAAAAGACGCTCTCTCAGTTCTTGCAAAGACGGCGGGCTGACGAACACAAAAACAGCTGGAATTTTTCCTTTCAACTGCATCGCGCCTTGTGTGTCAATGACCAATATGACATGCTTTCCTTTTTCCTGCTGCGCCAATACAAATTCTTTAGAAGTCCCATAATAATTATCGAACACTTTGGCGTACTCGAGGAAATCTTCCTTTTTAATTTTATCTTCAAATTCTTCGACCGTCAAAAAATGGTAATCTTTGCCTGGGATTTCACCTGGTCTTGGGGGTCTTGTCGTGCAAGATATACTTTCAGCAACGCAAGGAAATTCGTCGCGGAGCATGCGGACGAGTGTGGTTTTACCCGTTCCGGCAGGCGCGCTTAATACAAAGACCAAACCTTTCGATAAATTTCCCAATAATTTGTCTATCATATCATTCGATGTTTTGAGTTTGTTCCCGAATTTTCTCCAATTCACTTTTACACATTACGACGAGGCGGGAAATTTCAGTTTCAGCTGATTTGGACGCGATTGTATTGATTTCCCGATTCATTTCCTGCGTCAAAAAGTCCAATGTGCGCCCAATGCTCTTTTCATCGGAATCAAGAAGAGAACGAAACTGCTCGAGATGAGAATGCAATCGAGTGAGTTCTTCGGTAATGTCAAGTTTTTCTGCATAGATCGCCACTTCTCTTAAAATGCGCTCATCACATTCTGCTTCAGATGTACATACTTCCTGGATCCTTGCCTGTAATTTGTTCCGATATCGTTCTGCGGCATCGGGTGCAAGAGCGCCGATCGGCTGGAAACATTCTTCCATGATCTTCAATCGGCTCCTGATGTCTTCGGCCAGAGCTTTTCCTTCCGTTTCTTTCATTTTTAGAACTTGAACAGATGCTTCTTGGAAAAGATGTTTTAAAATATTTAAAACCTCTTGTTCGTCTTCGATCAAGCTCTGAGTTGGAAAGCTGGACAATTGATTCGTCAAAAAACTGAGACTGATAGAATCTTTAGGGTCGTATCCAAGTTCAATGGCAATTTTCTCCCAGGCCCCTTTCATTTCTTTAAGAGAAGAAGAAGACTGTGTAATCATTGCCGCTTCTTGCAATAGATAGACTCGAACTGTAACCTGACCGCGCGACATAAGCGCAGACACCCATTTTCGGATTTCAATATCGAAACGCAATAGCTCTTTTGAAAGATGCATGCTGATATCCAGCATCCGTCTATTGACGCAATGGAGTTCTAATACCCATTGGCCGATCGATGTCGACTTCGTCGCTCGGCCATAAGCTGTCATGCTTTTGATCATTTAAGAAAGCCAGGTTCGAAAAAAATAGACGCGATCTACATGTATACCTGAATAAATCATTGCGCGTCAAGGGCTTTCAGGCACGTATCAAGATTAACCTTTGATGCTCATCTTTGAAAGAGCTTCCGTGAGATCTGATGCAGATTGAATATTGAGCTTTTTCAAGTAAGGCAGAACATCGTCCAGTTTTCTGAATTTGTCGCCTAAATTAAAAAAACGTCCGGAAGACTGGTAAAGACCTTCCTTATCATCGATCACTCTTTGGAAAACCTCATTAAATTCATGTTCTTTGGAATCGCTTTGGGCAATAATTGTAACAGTCCGATTCTTTTGAAAAATGATTTCCGATGCTTCTCCGCCCTTCATGTTAGGCATTTGCGCATCCATTAAAATCAAGTCGTAATGATTTTCTTCCGCCATTTTAACTGCTTCGGCACCATCTTTTGCTAGATGTGCTTCATATCCGTTTTTTTTAAATGCGTTGATTAAGATTCTTTGCTGCATTGCATTATCATCAACACAAAGTATACGAGCGGTATTAGAAACTGACATAATTCACCCCTATAAATTAGTGATTAACTTTATTTATTAAAATAATAACATATTAAATAGAGAATAAACAAGTTTTAAAATAATAAGTAAATTATTTAAAATATTTATTAATAAATAAAATTAATAAAAAAGTTTTAAAAAAACTTAAAGACTATACCGAAATGTGATTCAAAAATTGGATTTTACAGGCTCGAAACTCATCCGATGGATAGACGAAGGTCCATGTTTTTCGATCGCTTCCATATGTTGCGGAGTAGCATACCCTTTATGGCTGTCAAAACCATATTGGGGCCATTGTTCGTGATATTGCAACATCATACGGTCTCGGGTCACTTTCGCAATAATAGATGCTGCTGCGATAGACTGTGAAAGGCCATCGCCTTTTATGATTGCTTCCGAAGGGATTTTAAAAGATGGAATCATCGATCCATCTACTAATAAGTAATCGGGTTGTATTTTCAATTGTTCAACAACTTCAAGCATTCCTTTAAAAGTAGCTCGCAAAATGTTGATTTGATCGATCGTATTCACATCGATCACACTGATTGAAAAACAGATATCCGGATTGCTGATCAATTGATCAAAAATGCGAACCCGTTCATCCGGAGTGAGTTTTTTACTATCATCGATCCCTTTTACATACAGATCAGATGGTAAGATGCATGCTGCAATGACAACAGGACCTGCAAGCGGACCACGCCCTGCCTCATCGATCCCGGCTATATTTTTATACCCGCGCTGTCTGGCATTTTCTTCGAAGATACAAAGCTTTTTTAGCCTTGCAAGTTCTGATTTTGAGATTCTGTTGTCGCGTTTCACTTAAGTCGGTCTCGATTGTCGATAAGTCAAGAGACAAACTTATACCAAACAAGTCAATATAAAAAAGAAAAATCCCAAGTCATCAGCAATTCATTGCGACAACTTGGGATTGAATGGTGCAGTATTTACAAATGTTAAGTGGCTGGCGGTTCGTTTGAAGATTTGCGTTCTTCTTCGAGCGCTTTTTCGACCTCTTTTTTGAAGCCCATGTGCTCTTTGACCTTAGAAGCTTTTCCTGAAGTTCCTCTGAGGTAGTATAGCTTACCTTTGCGGACTTTACCGCTGCGTGCTACTTCGATTTTAGAAATGCGCGGACTATGGATCATAAATACTCTTTCCATGCCGGCACCATAAGAAACCCGATAAAGGGCTACCGTTTCCGACAGACCGCTTCCTCGGCGTGCAATTACAGTTCCGCTAAACATTTGCAGACGTTCTTTTTCTCCTTCGATAATCTTTGTGTATACATTCAAAGTATCGCCTACTCGAAATGGAGGAATATCTCGTTTCAAATGCTGTGCTTCAAGCTCTTCAATCATTTGATTTTGCTTCATTGTATCTCCTTAAGAAAAAAAGCATTCTAGCCGATCTAAATAAAAATGTGAAGTCAAAAAAAGCTTACTTTTTAATGAGGTCTGGGCGGACCTGGAGGGTTTTTTTGATCGCTTCTTGACGGCGCCATTTTTCAATTAAACTGTGGTCCCCTTGTCTCAGTACTTCAGGTACGGATGAACCTTCAAAATCGACTGGCCTTGTATATTGAGGGCTGTCAAAAGACCCATCGTTTTGAAAAGAATCACAATAGGCTGCGTCAGGATGGCCTAGGACTCCTGGGATAAACCGCGCCAAGGCATCCACTAACACGATAGCCGGCAGACAACCATTGGTTAGAACGTAATCCCCAATGCTTATTTCCTCATCTATTTCTTTTTCAATGACCCTCTGGTCCACCCCTTCATAATGACCGCATACTAAAATCAAATGGGCTTGTTTCGATAATCGTTCGCAGATCCCAGCACTCAATAACTTCCCCTGAGGCGAAAGATGGACGACATGGGAGTCTTCTCTTTTAACGCTGCGTATGGCATCGCAGAGAGGCTTTGGCATTAAGACCATGCCAGGGCCTCCTCCAAATGGCCGGTCGTCAACGCGCCGATGCTTTCCTTCTCCAAAATTCCTTATATCAGTATGCCGAATGTCCAATATCCCCTTTTCTCTCGCGCGTTTGATCATACTGACATCAAAAGGGCTGCTAAAATATTCAGGGAAAAGGGATAGGATATCAATGATCATAATCTACTTGTGTAGAATATCCTTACTTTGCAGCCTTTTTCAACGCTCTTCTTTTTGCAGCCATTTTTGTACGTTTTTGCTGTCTTTTTTCTTTCAATTCTTTGAGCACTGTTGGAGCTTCTCGAGAAAGGATCGATTCCACCTGTTCTGAAATTTGCGCGCCCTGATTGATCCAATAATTGACTCTTTCCGAATTAACGGACACATTCTGTCCATTTTGGAAAGGATTGTACCAGCCGACCATTTCAATATATTTTCCGTCGCGAGGCGAACGGGAATTGGCAACTACCAAACGGTAAGTTTGACGATTGGTGCGGCCTTGCTGTCTTAAACGAATTTTTAATGCCATAATTTCCTTAATCTCCTTTTAATTACCTAAATTGCCCAATCCAAATCCTTTACCGAACTTTTGTTTTAAATTAGGCATATCCTTAAAAAATTGCTTGAGTCTTTTAAATCCTTTGATCATTCGATTCACATCGTCGATCTTCGTACCGCTTCCTGAAGCGATGCGCCTTCTTCGACTTGGAAGCAGTTCTACCTTTTCATATCTTTCATCAGGGGTCATTGATAAGATCATCGATTCTATCTTTCCAAATTCCTTTTCCGAAATATCCATTTCGCCGAAATTGGAAAAACCCGGGATCATTTTCAATAAACTTTTAAACGAGCCCATTTTCTTTATCATCGACATCTGACGTAAATAATCATCAAAAGTAAACGTCGCTTTCTTTAATTTTTGTTCGAGTTTTTTACTCTCTTCTTCATCGATATTCTCTTGCGCCTTTCGGACCAGGTTGATCACATCGCCCATTCCCAATATGCGATCTGCCATTGAACGGGGATTAAAAACCTGTAGATCCCCGATTTTTTCTCCCAATCCTTCAAATTTCAACGGCTTTTGCGTGATCTCCCGAATCGAAATAGCAGCTCCGGCGCGCGCATTTCCATCTAGCATCGTCAAAATCGTGCCTGTGATCGCAATCCGTTTATCGAATTCTGCCGCTGTTTTTACCGCGTCTTGCCCTGTAGTCGCATTGGCTACAAATAATACTTCTTGAGGGTTCAATGCCCCTTTCAATTTTTCAAGCTGAACCATCAAGGGTTCATCTAAATGCAGGCGGCCTGCGGTATCGACGATCAACACATCGGCATTCTCCGCTTTGGCTTGCACCAATGCGCCTTGGGCGACCTTCAGTGGATCTGAAGCTCCTTCGATTGCAAAAACAGGTACGGCGATTTGTTCCGCCAGACGCTTCAGCTGTTCGATGGCTGCAGGCCTCTGCAAATCGCATGCAGCGATCATCACTTTTTTCGCGAATGGTTTCTTTTGCAAATAGGCTGCCAATTTGGCACAATGCGTCGTTTTTCCAGATCCTTGCAGACCGCACATCAAAATGACCGAAGGCCGTCCTTTTAACTCAAGAGCCGCTTCGTCCGAACCCATGAGAGCAATGAGCTCATCGTGAATGATTGTAACAAATTGTTGGTGCGGAGTGACCGATTTGATCACTTCGTTGCCTAACACTTTTTCCTTTACTCTTTTTACCAGATTGCTCGCGACCGTGTAATTGACGTCAGCATCCAATAGCGCAAGCCTCACTTGCCGCACTGCATCAGCGAGATTGTCTTCAGTCAATTTTTTTTTGCCTGCAAGTCCGGAGAATAGTTCCTGAAACTTCTCAGTCAATGATCCAAACATAATTTGAAATACTCATCTAAATCAGGTAAATGTAGAGATAATAAGATAGTCGAGAAACTCATTCAATTTCAACAAAAAAGAAACGATCTTGTCCAGACCAATCTTTTTCAATTATCTTTCTTTTCCAACAGGTTGCGTTAAAAAGTGAAAAAACTTTTTGACCTTGTGAGGCTCCTATTTCAAAAAATGCTCTCCCCTTAGGGTTTAAGTACCGAGGCAATTCTTCAGCCAGGCGCGCATAACATTCGGCTCCGGTCGGACCTCCTACTAAAGCGATCTTAGGCTCAAAATCGCGCACTTCGTGGTCCAAAGCAGCATATTCTTCTTCCGAAACATAGGGAGGATTGCAAATAATGATATCCGCTTTACGATCTTTAAAAGGATCTAATAGGTTCCCTTTGACGATAGCTACATCTACGTTGTTGCTTTCAATATTTTTTTTTGCAATTTCAAGAGCTTCTGGAGAAATATCCGAGACGGTGACTTCAAGTTGAGGCAATTTTTTTTTGAGTCCGATTCCGATACATCCCGAACCAGTACATAGATCCCAAGCAACTTTTCCTGTTAGATCGAGGTGTTGCAATCTTTCGCATACCTTATCCAAAAGGATCTCTGTTTCTTGCCTTGGGATTAAAACTGAAGGACAGACTTCCAATGCACAATTAAAAAAATGCCTTACTTTAAGAATGTAATCCAGCGGCTCCCCTTTTCCTCTCCGACCGACCCATTCCCGGAAAATTGAGAGCTCATTTTCCTCCAGCGGTCGATCAAATTGCATGTAAAGATCTATCCTTTGCATTTTTAATAGAGAGGAAAGCAACTCCTCAGCCTGCCGGCGAGGACGCATCACATTTCGATCTTGTAAATATTTTATGGAAAGATTTAGCACTTCGCCCACTGTTTTCACAATACTTATCCGGCGAGTTTTTGCTGGTAGAAAAAAGCGACAAGGCCTGAAGTGATTTCTTCTAAATCCCCTTCCATGACTTTATCGAGTTTGTAAAGAGTGAGATCGATGCGATGATCGGTAATTCGATTTTGAGGAAAATTATAAGTGCGGATTCTTTCAGAACGGTCTCCAGAACCTACTTGAGATGATCTCAAATTGGCCATTTCTTGCTGGGCCTTGCGATTTTTTTCTTCAGAAATTTTGGCCACCAGAAGGCGCATCGCCTTTTCTTTATTCTTATGCTGGCTCCGCTCTTCCTGGCAATAGACCACTGTTCCGGTGGGTGTATGGGTAATGCGAACAGCGGAATCAGTAGTATTGACATGCTGTCCTCCTGCTCCGGAGGCGCGGTAAGTGTCTATTTTAAGTTCTTTCTCATCTAGGACCACTTTTTCGTTTTCGTCTGGCTCGAGCAGCACTGCGACCGTGATCGCTGAAGTATGGACCCTTCCTTGCGCCTCTGTCGCCGGAACCCGCTGAACACGATGAGTTCCCGCTTCGTACTGGAGCAAACGATAGACATCTTTTCCGGAAAGGACCATCACATATTCTTTGTATCCGCCCATCTCTGATTCGGCGCAGGAGAGAAGCTCATACTTCCATCCCTTTTGCTCAGCGTAGCACTTATACATTCTGATACAATCGCCAACAAAGAGAGCGGCCTCGTCGCCTCCGGTTCCAGCTCGAAGTTCGAGAATGACGTTTCGGCTGTCTCGAGGATCAGGAGGCACAAGCAGATTTTGAAGTTTGCCTCGGGATGCGGCAAGCGATGCTTCAAGACTAGAGATTTCTTCACGGGCTATTTCTAAGAAATCGGGATCGGTTTCTTTTTTAACAAGAAGATGATTTTCTTCCAGTTGCTTCTGGATTCGCTCGATTTGCTGCCACATGTCCTTAACTTCAGACAAGTAAGCGTGTTCCTGAGCCAGCGTCCGATATTGCTTTTGATCGGCCAACACTTCTGGCTGCCCCAAAAGCTCTTCGACTTTCTCAAATCGGTCGAGGAGCTTGCGAATCCTCTCTTCCATGTTTATTTCTTTTTACCCTTCTTTTTCTCTTCAGGCTTGGCAGCGACTTCGATGGCTTTTTCTTGTTTCTTGGCTGCATAGCGCTTATTGAACTTATCGACCCTTCCCTCGGAATCGATAAACTGTTTGCTTCCTGTAAAGAAAGGGTGTGAAGCGGAAGAAACCGGCACTCGATAAACTGGATATTCTTTTCCTTCGAACATTTCTCTTTCTTTAGGCTGCAGAGTGCTTCCGCACACAAATTTGTACCCGGTAGATGAATCTACAAACAGTATCTCCTGATAGGGAGGATGTCCTTGTTTTTTCATAGCATTCTCCTGCTTCGCGTTACGAATTACTTTATCAATCCCATAGAGTAAAGCCAATCTTTTGATTAAAGACAAGCCTTTTTGAATAGATTGAGGTTAAAAAATAAATTTTGCTTTTTATCATCATTTTTTTGGCTTGGACTGCATCTCAAAATTATGTTAAAATTGCGTTTAATTATCTAATTTTGGTTTTTACGATGAGCTATACACCCGGTTTTCGACAACGTTTATCGGCGACGCCAAAAACCTTGAAAATGATCCTTTTTTCAACTCTAGCGATAAGCCTTGTTTCCGCATTGTGCGACAAACTGTTTCCTTATTTTTTTGGAATCCTGAACCCTTTTCAAATCCTGGCTCTTTCAGAATGGGGTATAGATCATTGCTTTCTATGGCAGTTTTTCTCTTATCTGTTTATCAGTCCTGTCGCAGGCGGCCTTTCCTTTTCTCTTCTTCTTTCGATGGCATTCAATGCCTATTTACTTTGGATCATCGGCAATGCGATCATAGAAAAAAAAGGGGCCTTGCATTTTCTTGCCCTCTATTTTTTAAGCGGCATTTTTACTGGAGTTTGTGTCTATTGGCTCCAATCGGCATTGCATTTTTCAATCCCTTTTGGAGGAAACACGTCCGCTCTTTATTCCTTGTTGATAGCCTGGATCATGCTATACCCGAATTTGGAACTGTTGTTATTTCTGACCCTTCCCATTAAAGCTAAATGGCTCACCATCGGTCTTCTCGGATCCAACTTATTGATCGATCTTTCCATGGGCAATTGGTTGAATGCTTTGGCCCTCTGTACTGCGATCACTGCAAGTTATTTATACTGCATCTTTGTCTGGAAAGTCCGAAGCCCTTTTGTTTTTCTGCAGCCGTTGGAAAGGATCTTATCTTTTCCATCTTCCAAAAGAGCCGATAAATCCTCGACTTCATTTGAATTCACCAATGCAAAAATCTTTGATTTTAAAACCGGAAAGGCCATTCTCAACGATGAAGAATTTATGGATGCCATGCTGTCTAAAATTGCAATGCATGGAAAAACCAGTCTGTCATTTAGAGAACGTTTCCGACTGAAGTGGATCTCAAAGAGAAAAAATACCAGACAATATCATTAATATATTTTTTCTTGCTGCCAGGCTAAAATTGCCATGCGGGCTGTGCGCAAACCTTCCAATACCCCCTCTTCATATCTAAAATAAGGATGATTTTCCAATTCCGCAAAATCATTCGGCTGCAGCAGATCATCCGAAGTGATATGAGGAATGACCGATTCCGCACAAGTCATGATTTTTGCTTGCTGCAACGCAATCAGCTCTGAAAATAAATCGTCCAATTTTTTTTGGTTCTCATTCATAGTCAAAATTCCAATTCCTGAATTCACTTGGGTATAGTCTGTTTGTTTGCAATTCGTTTCAGTCTGAAAAATTCTGTGAGCAGTGCTGCAGATTCCTCTCTTAAGACGCCTCTTCGAACTTCGATCCGATGAATCGGATGTTCCGATTGAAGAAGCTCGATCCAGCTTCCATCTGCCCCGTGCCTCAAATCAGGCGCTCCCCAAACTATTGTCGAAACGCGGGACAAGATCATCGCGCCTGCGCACATTGAACAAGGTTCCAAAGTACAATATAATGTCGAGCCGTTAAGACGCCAATTATTTAAAATGCGCGCTCCTTGCTTCAAGCATAGCATTTCGGCATGAGCCGTGGCATCCTGCAAAGATTCTACTAAGTTATGCCCTTTAGCAATGATTTTCCCATCGCAGACTAAAACAGCGCCTACAGGAACTTCGCCTTCATGAAAGGCCCGTTCAGCCTCTTTTAACGCTGCGTTCATAAAAAATTCATCATGCATAATAACCCAACTTGTTCCCTATCTTGCCTGAGAGGTTGAGCGAGGAATACAAGATACAAGATTTGCGACGAACCGCAGGTCTTTAGACCTGGGGAAGAAGCAAAGCGCAGTAGATTGTGCTCCGCAGCCAAGCTATCAGGCAATAAGACTGTTAAATTGTTTTATTCTTTCTTCCAATAATTTTTTAAAGATGAAAATACTTTTTGTTTTCCTTCTTACTCCCTCATTCGCGTGCTGCGACAGGTAATCTGCTGCGTTTTGCTTCTTCCCCAGGTCTAAAGACCTGCGGTTCGTCGCAAATCTTGCATCTCACCTATCTCGCTACGCGTCTAAGTGAGGATAGGGACAAGTTGGGTTAAAGACCCATCTCAATGGCAGGAAACTTTATTTTACGAGGAGCTCTTTGATGATATCTATTCCTTATTAAGATCGAATGTGATAAAGTACGGAGTGTAATCTAGCAGGTGGATGTACATAAAAGCAATGACAGCAGTCGTTACCTTGTCTAGAATTTAATTTATGTTTGCCCTCTTTTGGGTTTTAAGCTATAATTAAAGTAAATGTCTTAAATTTTAAGTTGTCTACCTTTTTAAACTCTCAATCATCAGGGAGATATTTTAGATGTCTTTAGATAAAGGTACCAAGGAAGAAATTACAAAAAAGTTTCAACTCCATGAAAAAGATACAGGATCGGCCGACGTTCAAATCGCTATCCTAACAGAAAGAATTGCTGAATTAACCGAGCATTTAAAACTCGCTCCAAAAGATCACGGTTCCAGACTGGCTTTGCTAAAGCTTGTTGGACAGCGCCGAAAATTGCTCGATTATCTCAATTCTACAGACACCAAACGTTATCAAAATTTAATTGTACGTCTAAATCTCAGAAAATAATTTAAATTTGGCGTCCCGACAAATTCGTCGGGACGCTTTTTTATTTTCGGAAACCTTCTTGCCCCATATTCTCAATTGCTGGTATATTTCCTCAAAATTGTCTTGGAATGGCACTTAGTCCATTTAGATAATTTTTATTTTAATACAGGAAAAAACAAGGATGAAATGCCCATTTTTGCAGATCCATACACTATGTAGGTGATCTTTGAAAATGGTCAATTCATCCTCCGTCCTGTAAAACCATTTCATTCTTTAGGAGTTTTTTAAAATGACACGAAAATCTATTACTATCTCTGTAGGCGGACGCGACATCGTCTTTGAAACAGGACAGATTGCACGGCAGGCGAACGGTGCTGTTCTGGTCCGCTCCGGTGAAACGATCCTTTTATGCACTGCTTGCGCCGCTCCATCGGCTGCTGAAGATATCGATTTCTTTCCATTGCGAGTGGATTATCAAGAAAAATTTTCTTCGACAGGAAAAACCCTCGGCGGGTTCATCAAAAGAGAAGGGCGCCCAGCAGAAAGAGAAATTTTGATCTGCAGGCTGATCGATCGCCCTCTTCGTCCCATGTTCGAGGACGGCTATTATAATGAAGTCCAAATCCTTTCTTATGTTTTTTCTTACGATGGCGTCCATTCTCCAGATCCTCTGGCCATTTGCGGAGCTTCAGCTGCGCTCGCGATCTCTGATATCCCCTTGATTAAGCCTATCGGCGCAGTCCGCGTGGGTTTGATCGAGAATACGTTTATCGTCAATCCAACTGTGGAAGAACAAAAAAAATCCCGTTTGGACCTGATCTTGGCAGGAACAGAAGATGCTATTTTAATGATCGAAGGATACTGTGATTTTCTTACTGAGGAACAAATTCTTCAGGCTGTCGAAGAAGGGCACGAAGCGATACGCGTTATTTGCCAAGCCCTGGCCGAATGGCAACAGGAAATCGGAAAAGAGAAAATACGAGGTACGATCCGTCTTCCTTCCAAAGAACTCATCCAGGAAGTGGACCAACTTCTCGGAAAACAATTGCACGAAGCCTTCCGTATAAAAGACAAAAAAGAACGGGAAGATGCCATCGATAAAACATCTGAATTGCTCCTTTCTACTCTCTTTCCAGAAGACGGCGAGAGCAAACATCACAAAAAGGATGTCATGGCCGCCTTCAAAAAAGTGCAAGCTCATCACATGCGAAAAATGATCTTGGAGGAAAATAAACGAGCGGACGGAAGGACATGCGACCAAATTAGACATATCGATATCCAACTCGGCCTTTTGCCTCGCACTCATGGCAGCGCGCTGTTTACACGGGGAGAAACCCAATCTCTCGCCGTGTGCACATTAGGCGGAGAAACCATGGCACAACGATACGAAGACCTGGACGGTGAAAGCAGCAGGCGATTCTATTTGCAATATTCCTTCCCGCCTTTTTCTGTAGGCGAAGTAGGAAGAATGGGAACCCCCGGAAGAAGAGAGATCGGACATGGAAAGCTCGCGGAACGAGCCTTGACAATGAGCCTTCCAAAACAAGAAACGTTTCCTTACATCATCCGATTAGAATCCAACATCACTGAATCCAATGGTTCTTCTTCAATGGCATCCGTATGCGGCGGCTGTCTGGCGCTGATGGAAGCCGGAGTCCCGATCAGACATCCTATTGCGGGCATCGCGATGGGATTGATCCTCGAAGGAGACAAGTATGCTATTTTGTCTGATATTCTAGGTACCGAAGACGCTCTAGGTGACATGGACTTCAAGGTCACAGGCGACTCTCATGGGATCACTGCGTTTCAATTAGATATTAAAATCGAAGGGATCAACCGGCATATCATGCAGGTTGCTTTGGCACAGGCAAAACAAGGGCGTTTGCATATTCTAAGCAAAATGCTCGAAATTTGTCCGAAGCCAAAAGATATGCTTTCGGCTCACGCTCCTCGCATCGAAACGATGCAAGTGAAGCCTAGCAAGATTGGAACCATTATCGGACCAGCCGGCAAGCAAATTCGAGCGATTATCGAAGAGACAGGCGTTCAGATCGATATTAATGATAGTGGACTTGTCAGCATTTCAGCGACAAGTAATGAAGCCATGGAAAAGGCCAAGGCCATTATCCACAATTTGACGGCGGAAGTAGAAATTGGAAAGACCTATCAAGGCAGGATCGTCTCTATAGTCCCCTTTGGTCTTTTCGTAGAGATTTACGGAAAAGAAGGTCTATGTCATATCTCAGAAATTTCTTATGAGCGTATTGCAAATCTTCAGGATCGGTTTAAAGAGGGAGATATTCTCGAGGTCAAAGTAATAGATATCAATGACCGTGGCCAGATCAAATTGAGCCACAAAGTTCTTCTTCCTGCTCCGCAAAGATAAAGATCAAAATCCAATGGATGCAGCAATCGCTGCATCCCTTTCATATCAATAATTCAAAATCGTCCTTAGGACAT
>DATIJE010000049.1:0-24303 GCA_035478995.1 Rhabdochlamydiaceae bacterium
GTTTCGTTGAAAAAATGAATCTTGGAACGCTCATGCAGAAATGGGCTTCAGTCACAGGTACCACTCTCCGTTCACGTCCGCAAAACTACAAAATCAGACTCGTCAAAAGTTTTGAAGCCTTTTGCCGTCCCAGATTCGAAAACGGCAAGCTGAAACCGGTCATTGACAAGGTTTTTCCTTGGGAAAAAGTCCGCGATGCCCATATCCGCCTGGAGCAGCATCATAACATCGGAAAAATCGTTCTGAATGGAATGTAATAGCTCCCATTACTTTTGTAATGGGAGCTTGTCGGTTAAAATTTTTATGAAAAGAGGTCTAAGAAGAGGAGCTTTGCTTGATATAGCCGTCTGCTAATCCTGGTGCAGATCCCCACCAAGGTTTGTCGGTGAAAAACACTGCGTCCCCATTAGTAAAAATGCGAAAGCCGCCGTTCTTTGCCTTTAAAACCATTTTAATCCCTTTAGTATAGAAGAAATAAGTGACATCCGGATTTTTGTCAGCGACCTTATAGGCATCGCTCAGGGTAATGCCTCTAGCGATCCCGATCACATTTTTCCAGTCCGCTTTTCCGAATTCAGCGACATTTTCGACTTTCTGATACCCCTGGACGGTTGAAATATCTATTTCTGGAATTTCATAGCTTAGGTCATGCTTTACTCCCGCAGCTGTCAAAGGCGAGAAAGAAGCAAGTAAAAGAGCAGCACTCGAAATAAAAATCTTTTTCATAAAAAACACTCCAATTTAATCAAAATCAGTTTCAGCGATGTAAATCGCTAAATAACAATAAGAACATGCTTTAAATACTTTCAACTAAACAAATTTATTTATTTTTAAATAAAAAATTACAAAACGATTTAATTTATTTTTAAAAGCAAATTAAAAAATTTAATACTTATTTTTCTATTGCGAGCTTGGTAGATTGTTTTTTCCTTGTATTTTCTCGAATTTTTGTTAAAATCTACGAAACCATATGGAACCTGCAATGCAAATGGTCCCTTCTAGAGTCATACTTAAGAATGGAGAAATCTTCGAAGGCCAATCGCCTTCTTGGCAAAGGGACTCTTTTTTCGGGGAAGTGGTGTTCACCACCGGAATGACCGGCTATGTGGAATCTCTGACCGATCCATCTTACGCAGGCCAAATTCTCACCTTCACTTATCCGCTTATTGGGAATTATGGGGTTCCTGACGAAAAAGGATGGGAATCGAAAAAAATTCACGCTGCCGGCGTTATCATCAATGAACTAAGCACGTTCTATCATCATTTTGATGCGAAACAGTCTTTCTCAGAATGGCTTCATACTCAAGGAATTCCTTTAATCACCACTGTCGACACTAGGGCATTGACCAAGCTACTGCGTACTTATGGAGTATGTCTTGGAGCCATCTCTTGCGAAACATCCAAGCCGAAACAATTTTTTGATCCTAATGAGACCCTTTTAGTCGATCGGGTCAGTGTCAAGGAGCCTATCGAATACGGCTCGGGAAAGAAAAAAATCATCGCCGTAGATTGCGGCATGAAAGAAAATATTTTGCGCTGTCTTCTTAAGTTTCCTGTAACAGTTAAAAGAGTCCCTCACAATTACGACTATTCTCAAGAAGACTTTGATGGAGTGTTTATTTCCAATGGCCCTGGGGATCCGGTCATCTGCGAAGAGGCTGTCGAGATCTTGAGAAAGGCCCTGCTGAAAAAAAAGCCTGTTTTCGGCATTTGCCTCGGTACCCAGCTCATGGCTTTGAGCATCGGCGCTAAAACGTTCAAACTCCCTTTTGGACATCGCGGACAAAACCAACCTTGCATCTGTTATCATTCGAACCGCTGCTATCTCACCTCGCAAAATCATGGCTATGCCATCGACGAAAAAAGTTTACCCAAAGATTGGAGAGTTTCCTTCCACAATTTGAACGATGGGTCTGTTGAAGGGATCGAACATGTCTCATTGCCTTTCTTTGCCGTGCAATTCCATCCCGAAGCTTCGCCTGGACCAATCGATACCATGTGGCTTTTTGAAAAATTTTATCAATTATTATAGGATATGACCAAAAAAATTACTTCTTATAAGAAAATCCTCCTTCTAGGCTCAGGCGGACTGCGCATCGGACAAGCAGGTGAATTTGATTATTCCGGATCGCAAGCGATCAAAGCGTTGAAAGAAGAGGGAATTGCATGTGTATTGATCAATCCGAATATCGCCACTGTCCAGACAGATTCTGAAATGGCGGATGAAGTGTATCTCCAACCTCTCAATGTGCCTGTTGTGTCCAAAATCATCGAAAAGGAGAGGCCCGATGCCATTCTTCTCGGTTTTGGGGGACAGACAGCACTGAATTTGGGATTGGAGCTAGATAAACTCGGCATTTTTGAAAAATATGGCGTAAAGGTTTTAGGGACCCAAGTTGAATCGATCAGATTGACAGAAGACCGGGACCTATTTAAGCAAAACCTCAATTCCATCGGCATTAAAACACCGAAGAGCATTTGTGCTTCTACAATGAAAGCAGCGTTGGCGGCAGCGCGTGAAATCGGTTATCCGATCATGATGCGATCGGGGTTTTCTCTTGGGGGCCTAGGCTCTGGAAAAATCTGCAATGAGCAAGAATTGACCTTGCGCGCCAAAGAAGCATTGAGCGGAGCTCCTCAAATCCTCATCGAGGAATACCTGTCCGGATGGAAGGAGATCGAATATGAAATCGTAAGGGATAGTTTCGACAACGCGATCACTGTATGCAATATGGAAAATCTCGACCCGATGGGCATCCACACAGGAGAGAGCATCGTCGTCGCTCCTTCGCAAACATTGAACAATCAGGAATACCATCTTTTAAGAGAGATCGCAATCCAAGCTGCAAGGCATTTTAAGATCGTCGGAGAATGCAACATTCAATACGCGCTCAATCCGGAAAATGGGGACTATCGAGTCATCGAAATGAATGCAAGGCTTTCGAGGTCCAGTGCCCTTGCATCTAAAGCTACCGGCTATCCCCTCGCTTTTGTAGCTGCAAAATTATCGCTCGGGATCAATCTATCGACCATTAAAAACGCCGTTACAAAAAGGACCTGCGCCTTTTTCGAGCCGGCTTTAGATTATCTCGTTGTTAAAATGCCGAGATGGGACATCCACAAGCTCCGTTCCGCCGACCGGACTATCGGAACAGAAATGAAGAGCGTCGGTGAAGTCATGGCAATCGGCAGATCCTTTCCTGAAGCTCTGCAAAAGGCTGTGCGCATGTTGAATGGAAGCGGCACAGGACTGACCGATTATCCCCATCCTATCGAAAACCCCAAACAAGAAATTGAACACGCAACGGACAGACGTCTTTTCGCTTTGTACGCCTTTTTTAAAAAAGGTGGTAGCATAGAAGAGGCGCATCGACTTTCGAAAATCAATCCCTGGTTTTTGAATCACATTTTTTCCATCTGCCAACTGGAGAAAAAAATTACAGAATGCCCTTTAGATAAAGATCTTCTCAAAGAATCCAAACGGGCTGGATTTTCCGATCGGTCGCTTGCCAATTTAAAATCGACAACGGAAGTGAAGATCCGCGCATTGCGGGTCAGTAAAAAAGTCATTCCCTATGTCAAGCAAATCGACACTCTTGCCGGTGAATTCGATGCCCAAACAAATTACCTCTATCTTACTTACCACGGCGATAGCCATGATATCCAAAGAAGCAAGAAACGTCCTGTCATTGTTTTAGGTTCCGGCCCCTACTGCATCGGATCTTCTGTGGAATTCGATTGGTGCGCTGTCAATACGTCCCGCACTTTGCGAAAGTTGAACGAACAGACGATCATCATCAACTCCAATCCGGAAACTGTATCCACAGATTATGATGAATCAGACCGTCTCTATTTTGAAGAACTGACTTTGGAAAGAGTTCAAGATATCGCCGATTTGGAAAAGCCAAAAGGAATCCTCGTTTCTGTAGGAGGCCAGATTGCAAATAATCTCGCACTTCCCCTCCACCATTCAGGCTATCCACTATTGGGCACTTCTGCTAATTCGATCGATCTTGCAGAAGATCGCCAAAAATTTTCTTCGTTGCTGCACAGTTTGAACATCGATCAGCCTGCATGGCAACAAGCGACGAGCTTGGAAAATGCGAAAAAATTTGCTGAAGAAGTCGGCTATCCTCTACTCATACGGCCGTCTTACGTGCTTTCTGGCTCAGCTATGAATGTGGTCTTTTCTGAAAGAGAATTGGACCGGTACTTAAAAGAAGCTTCTTTGGTCTCCCCGGATCATCCTGTCGTGATGTCGCAGTTCATCACCGATGCGAAAGAATTAGAAGTCGACGGGGTGGCTCTGAATGGGAAGATCATCATTGAGGCGATCTCTGAACACGTAGAAAATGCGGGAGTCCATTCCGGAGATGCCACGATCGTCCTGCCGCCTCAACGCCTCTATTTGGAGACCATTCGCAGAACAAAAAAGATTACCAAGGAAATCGTCTCTGCATTGTCCATTACGGGCCCTTTCAACATCCAGTTCATCGCCAAAAACAATGCCATCAAAGTCATCGAATGCAATTTGAGAGCTTCGCGGTCTTTTCCTTTCGTTTCCAAAGTAACGGACCACAATTTCATTGAGATCGCTACTGAAATAGTCATGAAACGGTATCAGCCGCGCCATTATGAAACTTTGGAACTGGACTACGTCGGTGTAAAATCCCCTCAATTTTCTTATCATCGGCTTAAAGGCGCAAATCCCGTGGCGCATGTGGAAATGGCATCTACTGGTGAAGTCGCTTGTCTCGGAACAGATTTTATCGAAGCCTTTTTTGCTTCCTGGATGGCGACCGAACAATCGATCAAGCAAAAACGAATTCTCGTCAGTATCGGCGGCGATAAAATGAAACTCTTAAAGCCCTTGAAATATCTTGAAGAGCACGGTTGGAATATTTATTCCACAGAAGGAACGCATGACTTTTTGTCCAAACATGGAGTCGGCTCGATCTGCCTTTATAAAGCAAGCGAGAGGATCGAACCGAATGTGACCACCGCCATCTCCAATCGAAGTATCGATTTGATCCTCAATATTCCCAGAGGAAACGGTTCGAATGCCCGCACTGACGGATATGTGATCAGAAGGCTTTCCATCGATCACCACATTCCTCTCATTACCAATCTGCAGATCGCCCAGATGTTTTTGGAATGCCTTTCCGAATTAGACGCAGATAAAATCTGTATTAAATCCTGGAGAGAATTTATAGATACGAAATCGTGCAAAAAATGAAAGTCATACCGAACATGATTCAAACATTGGCTTTTGGCTACGCCGGCATCTCCATCTTTGCAGCCGCCTGCATCGGACATGTGTTTACACATGTCCTGCTTCGGCGCCGGCAACGCCTGCTGCAAATCTGCAGCGCCGGCGTAGCCCAAAGCCAATGTTTGAACCACGCTCGGTATAAAAATTTTTTAATCAAAGGCCTTGTTCACATTGTCAAACGATTCAGGACAAAAAAGCCTTCAGCACAACCATTGCGATTTCTCATTGTTTCTACTACAGGACTGGGGGATACACTATGGGGAACGCCTGCTTTGAGAGCCCTTAAAGAAAAATTTCCCGATGCGTACATCGGTGTGCTGACTAGTCCAATCGGATACGAGGTCCTGCAGAATAATCCGCACGTGGACGAACGATTCCTTTTAAAAAGGTCTTCTTTCACCTGTTTTTTGATCCTTTATTTCAAACTCAAAAGAAAAAATATCGATACCGTTCTGATTTTCCACGCCTCTCAAAGGGCCGTCCTTCCGTTGTGTTTTTTCATTGGAGCCCAAACATTGATCGGGACCCAAGGGATCAATAAAGGATTGGATTTCATTTTAACCCATCCGGTGGAACATAAACCTGTACATGAAATTGAAAGACGGCTCGAACTCATCGACAAAGTTGGGGCAAATGCTAGCAACCCTCTTCTAGAATTATACCTATCGGATGAGGATAAACGTGCTGCTGATCAATTTATGAAAGACAACGGGATTCCTGATTATATTCCTGTCGTTGGTCTGCATCCTGGATCAAAAGATAAATTTAAACGTTGGCCTGCGGAAAATTTTATTGAAATAGGCAACCGTCTCAAAGAACATCTCGGATGTCAAATCCTCATTTCAGGCAACGCCTTTGAAAAAGACCTTGTAGAGAGGATCGCCCGTAACATTCCCGGATCTATTGCCCTTCAAGGACAACTTCCTCTTCGCTCTGTAGCAGCATTGATCGGAAAAATGTCTTTGATGATTTCGAATGATACCGGACCTATGCATGTTGCTTTTTCCATGCAGACGCCTACAGTTGCCATCTTTGCGCCGACCGATCCTAGACTATGCGGACCTTATTATGCTTCGAAAGTGAAAGTGGTCGAAAAGCAGACGACATGCTCGCCTTGTCTAAGAAAAAAATGCCAGGATCCATTTTGTCTTCTTCAAATCGGAATGCAGGAAGTTTACGATGAGGCTTTGAAATTATTTTACAATAAAAAGGGGAAATTATGATTATTATGACCCATCTTTTTAAGCATAAGGGAATTCTCTCCATTTTTGATCTTTCAGAGGACGAGATCGAAATGATCCTTGAACGTGCTGAAGAGATGAAGAAAGAACCATCTAAAGATCTCCTTCAAGGGTGTATTTTGGCCAGTTGTTTTTTTGAGCCTTCTACACGCACTCGTCTATCATTTGAATCAGCCATGTTACGGCTCGGCGGAAGCGTGATCGGCTTTTCCGATTCAGAAAGCACTTCTTCCAAAAAAGGTGAGTCCCTTCAAGATTCGATTAAAGTCATCGGCCAATATGCCGACATCATCGCCATCCGGCATCCTAGAGAAGGCGCTGCCCGCTTAGCTCAAGAATCCACGGATATCCCAGTTGTCAATGCTGGCGATGGCGCTAATCAGCATCCGACACAGACTCTCGTCGATCTATTCACGATCAAAGAATGTCAAGGAACATTACATTCTTTGCACATCGCCATGGTCGGCGATCTCAAATACGGAAGAACACCGCATTCATTGGCCTTGGCTTGCGCCCTCTTCGATGCCCGTTTGTATTTTATCTCTCCAGAACAGCTCACAGTTCCAGATTACATCTTGCATGAATTGCGCAAAAAGGGTGTCAAATTTTCGTTTCATCACAGTATTGAGGAAGTCATACCCAAGATCGACATCCTTTATATGACACGCATCCAAAAAGAACGCTTCGAAGAAGGAGAATACGAACGGATCAAGGACCAATTCGTTCTCAAAGAACCCATGTTAAAAAACGCGAAGCAAAATCTGAAAATTTTTCATCCCCTTCCCCGCATCAATGAAATTGAGACGGCCGTAGATGAAACACCGTACGCTTATTATTTTCAGCAGGCCGCCAACGGTATTTATGTCAGACAGGCCGTCCTTGCACTTTTGTTAAACAAATAGGATATTCATGGAAAAAACTCTTTCAGTTTCTGCAATCAAAGACGGCACTGTAATCGATCATATCGCACCCGGATTTGCCATGACCATCGTCCATCTTTTAAGAGTCATGGAATCGAAACACTGTGTCACGATAGGGATGAATTTGAGCAGCTCCATGGGGCTAAAAGATTTGATCAAAATCGAAGGTCGATTTTTAACAGAAAAAGAAACGCATGAAATTGCGCTTTTCGCTCCCAAAGCAACGATCAATTTTGTAAAAAATTATAAAATCGAAAAAAAAATAAAAGCCAGTCTTCCTGAAATCATTGAAAAAATATTGGTCTGTCCTAATCATCGTTGTATCACGAATTCCGAGACTATGGGTACTTGGTTCTTTGTCGAAGCTTTTAAAAATAAAATTAATTTGCGTTGCAAATATTGTGAAAAAATTTTTAACCGAGAAGAGATCAAAAAATATAACGTATGATCACATTTAAAAACCTTAGAGATCTCGAAGGACGTCCTTGCGAAAAGTCGATTCCTTCCGATGAAGAGCGGACCATCGATGGCAATGGGCTAACGCTCTTTCCCGGCTTGATCGATCCCCATGTGCATTTTCGCACCCCTGGTCTGGAACACAAAGAAACATGGCATCATGCCGCAAAAGCTGCGTTGAGAGGCGGCATCACGACTGTTTTCGATATGCCGAATACGCTCCCTCCTTGTATCACGTGCCAGAGGCTGTATGAAAAAAAGCAGATCATCGACAAGCAATTGCGCCAGGAAGGCATTCCTTTGCGATATCATTTGTACCTCGGCGCTGACAAAGCCCATTTTGATGAGATACATAAATGCAAAGACCAGTTTATCGGATTGAAGGTATTCATGGGATCTTCTACCGGAGATCTTGTCATGGACGATGACAGCAGTCTACACGCTGCTTTCAGTTTGGCCAAGGCGCTCGACATCATGCTCGCAGTTCACGCAGAAGACGAGGATTTGATTCGAAAACGCAAATTATTGTTCAAACATGCTATCGATCCAAAAGTGCATTCTGAAATCCGCAATGAGGAAGTGGCTTATCTCGCTACGAAAAAGGCCATCGACCTGGCGCGGATCTACGGAACGAGACTGTACATCCTTCATCTTGGCACAAAAAAGGAATTGGACCTGGTCAAAGCAGCAAAAGAAGAAGGACTTTCTGTGTTTGCGGAAACGACCCCGCACCATCTCTTTTTAAATCTCTCCGATTATGAAAGGCTCGGCACAAAAGCACAGGTCAACCCCCCTTTAAGATCTAAAAAAGACTGCGATGCCATTTGGAAAGGAATTCAAGATGGAACGATCGATACGATCGGCTCCGACCATGCTCCTCACACAATTGAAGAAAAAAGCCAGCCTTATGGACATGCTCCTTCAGGAATGCCCGGCGTTGAAACCACTCTTCCTTTACTTTTAAACGCCTACAACGAAGGACGGATCAGCCTGCAAAAAATCGTATGGCTGATGAAAGAGCGGATCGAGGAGATTTTTCATCTTCCATCTAATGACGATTTCGTCCTTATCGATCTCGAGAAAATTAAAAAAGTCGAAGACAAATACGTGGAGACAAAATGCGGCTGGTCGCCTTACTCTGATAGGAGCTTAAAAGGCTGGCCTGTTTATACAATACTCCAAGGAAAAATTTATGAACAAAAATAGAATTCCTGATTGGTTCCCAAGCCATCCTCCCATTTATGATATCCTTAAAACATATGCGGAAAACGCATCTTCGGGCCCTTTTTTTTCCGGCATGATACCCGAAAGGACCTTCCCTCCTGAAGATCAATGGATCGATTTTCTCGGTTACAAAATTGCAAGCCCGATCGGCATTCCCGCAGGGCCTCTTTTGACATCGAATTGGATCAAACTCGCGGGCGCCCTTGGTTTTGATGTGGTCACTTACAAGACCATCCGTTCGGAAGAATACCCGGCCCATATCTTACCTAATATGATCTTCGTAGATACCGAAGGAATGCTCTCGGAAAAGAATCCTAAAAAGACAGCCTTGAGGATCACAAGGCCGAAATCGGACATCGAAGACTTGGCTGTTACAAACTCTTTTGGCATGCCGTCCAAATCTCCGTCCTTTCTGATGCAAGATATCCCTCGTGCCAATGCCTCTCTGAAAAAAGGACAGGTCATGATCGTCTCCGTTGTAGGAACCCCGAGGCCGAACGAAAACTTTTTGGATGATTTTGTCAAAGCAGCAAGATTAGCTAAAGAAGCAGGAGCAAAAATTATCGAAGCGAATTTTTCTTGTCCGAATGTAGCGAAAAAAGAAGGCTGCTTATATATGTCTCCCGAAGTCGTTTCAGAGATAGGATCCGCAATTGTGAAAGCCATCCACCCTATCCCTTTGATCATCAAAATGGGAGTGTTCTCTTCTTATGAACAAATGAGGGATGTGATGATCGCAGCAGCAAAGTCCGGGATCCGTTCCGTCTGCGGCATCAATACCATCAGCATGGCTGTTGTAGATGCTGAAGGCCATCCTGCGCTTGGCCCTGATCGATTGACAGCGGGAATCTGCGGCGGCCCGATCCGCAAAGCTGCTCTATCCTTCATCCAACAAGCAAAAGAAATTAACGATCAGGAAAAACTCGATCTTACGATCATGGGTGTCGGCGGCATTACAGTACCTGAGCATTTCGATCTCTTTTTAGAAATGGGCGCGGATGTCGCTATGACCGCTACAGGAATGATGTGGGACCCCTATCTCGCTTTACGTTATCACGAGCTAAATACAAGGAATATTCATGGACGCTAAACAACTGATTTTAGATCTTTACTCTATCGGAGCTTTCAAATTCGGTTCTTTCACTTTAAAAAGTGGGATCCAATCGCCAATTTATCTGGATTTACGGTTAATCGTCTCTTATCCAAAAATATTGACCCAGATCAGCGAAGCTCTGTGGGAAAAGATCAAGAACCTGACCTTTGATCTGATCTGCGGTGTTCCTTATACGGCATTGCCGATAGCGACAGCTCTTTCTTTGAGCGATAATATCCCGATGGTCCTCCGCCGAAAAGAAAGCAAGGATTACGGCACAAAAAAAATGATCGAAGGCGTTTTTGAAAAAGGACAGACCTGTCTGATCATCGAAGATGTCATTACAAGCGGAACAAGCGTTATAGAGACGATAGACGCTCTTCATCAAGAAGGGCTGCAGGTGAGGGATATCGCCGTCGTGGTCGACAGGGAACAAGGAGGCAAGGAAAAATTGGAAGAAAAAGGGTACTTTGTTCATTCCCTTTTCGGAATGGAGGATCTGCTCCAGACTTTGCACCAAGAAGGAAACATTGACTCCAATACCGTTGAAGCCGTGAGAGAGTTCATCAAAAGTTCACGTGTTGCTCTTTTGCCTAAACCTCAAGCCACAGAAAGTTTATGATTTCTTATAAAGAACGGTCTTCTCTTTCTCGCCATCCTGCTGCAAAAAAGCTCTTCGCCTTAATGGATGAAAAAAAAACGAATCTTTCCGTGTCCGCAGATCTCACCCATGCTGAAGAACTGATCCAATTAGCGGACAGCATCGGCCCTGAGATTTGCCTGTTTAAAACGCATATCGACATTCTGGAAGATTTCTCGCCCGAAGTCACTTCCGAACTCAGGCATCTCGCTGATAAGCACCGTTTTCTCATTTTCGAAGATCGGAAATTTGCCGATATCGGAAATACGGTCTTCCATCAATATGTCGGCGGGATATATCACATCGCAGATTGGTCCGATATCATCAACGCCCATATCGTCCCCGGCCCAGGTATCATCGAGGGTCTGAAAAAAGGGGGCCTTGCTAAAAATAGGGGCCTTTTGCTTTTAGCTGAAATGAGCTCCGCGGGTACTCTCGCATGCGGCGAATATACAAAAAAGGCGGTCGAGCTTGCAGAACAACATCCGGATTTTGTCATCGGATTCATATCCCTTCGCAAGTTGAGCAAAAATCCCAGCTTTTTACACATGACCCCCGGAATCCAACTTTCCGCAGGCGTTGATCCATTAGGCCAGCAATATCAAACCCCGGAGACAGCGATCGCGGCCGGAACCGATGTGATTATTGTAGGCCGCGGTATTTACGCGTCCAAAGACCCAAAACACGAGGCTTCTCTTTACAAAAATCGAGCTTGGACGGCATACACGTCAAGATATGGAAACTCCTAAGATTTATATCATCATTTTAAACTGGAATGGGATGAAAGACACTTTGGAATGTCTTGCATCCGTTCATACAATCCGTTATCCAAATTTTAAAACTCTTGTCGTCGATAATGGCTCCAGTGATGATTCAGTGGATGCGATTCATCGGGAATTTCCTCAAGTAGAAGTGCTCTCTACCGGTTCGAATTTAGGCTTTGCAGAAGGGAATAATAGAGGCATCCAAAAAGCGTTAGCTGAAGGAGCCGATTATCTGTTTCTTTTAAATAATGACACCGTTGTAGACCCAAATATTTTGCACGCATTCGTAGATTCCTTTAAAAGCAAACCCGCTCTTGGCATTTTAGGAGGAAAAAACTACCTCTACGAGGAGAAAAATAAATTCGATCATTTTGGCGGTCAATGGAATTCCAAAAAAGGAACTTTCGACCTGATCGGCAATCGCGTTGTCGATGATGGGGTGAATTGGGAAGAAATGAAAGAAATGGATTATGCATGCGGATGCGCTCTTTTTATTAAAAAAGAAGTCTTTGAAACCATCGGACTTTTAGAGCCCAGGTTCTTTTTAATATGGGAAGAGTCCGATTTTTGTTTTCGAGCAAGGCGAGAAGGATTCTTGACAATGAGCTGTCCTCAAGCCAAGCTATGGCACAAAGTTTCTGTGTCATTTGTCGGAGGCAAGCCCCATTCGACTTATTTCTGGTGGCGCAACAGATTATTGTGGATTGAGAGAAATTGTTCCCTTGCGGAAAAAATCTCTCTTACCGTCCGAGTGCTCGTCCCTGATATTTTACATATCTACAAACTCAGGATGCTCAAATCTTTGCAATTGCAAATTTTGCTTTTGGTCCGTCCTCATGAAAACCATAAAAAAAGGCGCGAGAGAATTCTAAAATATCGGGCTGCTCTAAATGGGGTCCATGACTATTTATTCCGCCGTTTTGGAAATGGACCTTCCTGGATTTATCATAGAGATTGATTTGTCCCTTGCAATAAGCATTTCGATGTTTTAAGCTCGAAGCAAAATACGGAATCAGCCGGTTAATCACCTTATATGAGCATTAAAAACATTTTAAAAACATCTTTCCTTTCTGCACGATTTGCATGTTTATTTTTAATCGCGCTTTTATTGTTCACAAGCTGCGAGACAAACATGGTCATCATCAATGATGTCGATGAGAGGGAAGCGAATGAAATCGTCGTCTTTTTAGCGAGCAGAGGCATTCCTGCCCAAAAGATTTCTTCTCCAACTCCTGCTACCGCAGGCGCGGAAACGACTGCCCTGTGGGGCATCACAGTGCCTCCTAACAAATCTACTGAAGCCATGGCCCTTTTAAACCAAAATGGCCTTCCTCGAAAAAAAGGAACCTCTCTTTTAGCCTTATTTGCCAAGCAAGGATTGATGTCTTCTGATAAAGAGGAGACCATCCGTTATCAGGCCGGACTGGCGGAACAAATAGCCAATATGATCAGAAAGATCGACGGTGTCATCGATGCAGATGTACAATTGTCTTTTCCAGCTGCCGAATCTGTGCTTCCCGGAGCTCCTGGAACTGCTGTCCATCCAAAAGTCACTGCTGCAGTCTATGTAAAGCATCAAGGAATACTGGATGATCCTAATAGCCATCTTGTCACTAAAATTAAACGTTTGGTAGCAGGAAGCGTCAATGGCCTCGATATCAATGATGTTGCTGTTATTTCAGACAGGTCTCGGTTTACCGATCTCACTTTAGGCGCCATGCCTGAGCCTATCTCTCCCCAAATGAAAGAATACGTGAGCATCTGGTCCATTGTCATGAGCAAAAATTCCGCAAGCAGATTTCGCGCTTTGTTCTTTACCCTCATCATTGCTACGATCATTTTTGCCGTACTTGTTGGATGGTTGTTTTGGAAGTTCTATCCCATTTTAAAAAAACGAGGAATTTTCAAAGAATTATTACAGCCAGAACCTGTCGATGCTAATAAAGAGAACTTGCCTTCTCAACCGACAAAACCCCCAGAGACAGGGTAATTAACGCGTCATGAGTACAATAGCCCTAATTGTGTGCAAGGCATTTTTGCAAAAGTGCCACCCAAAAAAACGGGAATCCCTTATCGCCTATTTGCCCCCAGCAGAAAAAAGTCTCGTTGAAAGCCTTCCTCCTACTCATGGAGATCCTGCTCAAGGTTTTGAATCTCTTGCAGAATTTCTGAACAAGATCCATTTTTCCTGGTTTTCCACTTTTTTAAGAACCCTGGCCGAAAATGAAATCCGTCTTTTCGTCGCTTCTTTGAGCGAACATCAAGCCAAAGGCTTAAAGAAAATTCTGCGTTTATCAAACTCCCTTCCTGCATTGACCTCTTTTTCCAGACATTTTTTTCATGAGCGTCTTCTCGATTCCCTAAAAGAAAAGAACCAGATCCCTTTGCCGATTTCCTGTCTCCCCGTCTCTCCAATGAATGTGCTTCTCGACCTTGATGAGGAAGAGTTAAATGCTCTTGTTAGATATTTGGGCTTGCATGATTTGGCTTTGGAGCTTCGCTATATCATAGAAACAGCAAAGCTCAAATTAATCCATACTGCCTTTTCAGAAGAAGAATTACATTATTTGAAAACACTCATGCAACAAAAAGAAGCCGTTTCATTTAAGAGGATGAACTTGGACAAATGGGATGGAAGTGTTGAAGATTTAAAATCGATGCTGCAACAACGAGGCCTAAACCGACTGGCAAAATCCCTGTTTGGCCTGGATGCAAATCTCATCTGGCATTTGCGCCATCGGTTTGACACCGAAAAAGCGGCAATGTTGCAAAAGCTTTCTACCGCCTTGGAGCATCCTAAAGCTGCTACGGTATTGATGCAGCAGGTGATAGATACGGCATCCTTTATTCAAAATAGAAAAAACCCTTAAAAATTTATGAAATTCTTTTCTCTTATCTACCAAGGCGATGTTCACGCAGCTACAGATGAAAACATCATTCCAGCTGAAGATTATAGCATATTGGTCGATGCTTCCCAGATTTTGGAAAAAGTCAAAGAGGACGCAGTCAAATACAGGAAAAAAACAGAAGAGGAATGTGAAGAATTGCGCCAAGCAGCAAAAAAAGAAGGATTCGATGAGGGACTCGTACAGTTCAATGAACATTTATTAAAGTTCGAAAACAATCTCAAACAAATGCGCCACGAATTAAATAAACTGGTGCTTCCTTTAGCTTTAAAAGCCGCAAAAAAAATTGTCGGAAAAGAACTTGAACTCCATCCAGAAGCCATCGTCGACATTGTATTGCAGGCGATCGCCCCGGTCACACAAAATAAGCACATCACGATCTATGTCAACAAAGCGGATAAAGAAACACTGGAAGCAAACAAACCGCGCATAAAAGAAATCTTAGAACAAGTCGAAACTCTTTCGATCAAAGAAAGGCACGATGTCTCTCCGGGAGGCTGTGTCATAGAAACAGAAACAGGCATTATCAATGCGGGTATTGAAAATCAATGGCGCGCCCTTGAAGCTGCTTTTGAAAGATACATGAAGCGCTAAGGGTGGATAAATATGTTACAGAATAGACTTTTTAAGGGTGTCTTTGCCCTCCTTTTCATTCTTGTTATTTGCTTTATTTGCGGAGACAGTCTGTCAGCACAGGAAAGCGTTCCAGCAGCTCTCCCTGCTGTCGAAGAAGGACCAAAGCCTCCGACACTGATTACTGAACTTGCCGTCCTGGCAGGTTTGGCAATCCTCCCTTTCGCGGTCATGCTGTTGACTTCCTATGTCAAAATAGTCGTGGTCCTATCGCTGCTGCGAAATGCGCTCGGCGTGCAACAATCACCTCCAAACCAGGTTCTGAACGGGATTGCTCTGCTGATGACCATCTATGTGATGTATCCCACTGCTCTTGCTATGTACAACGTCGCTGGAGATTACATGAAGAAAAATGTGCCGACAGAACTCCTGTCCGGACCTTCGGCGGCATATATTATTAATGTTGCCGATAAAGCGAAAGAGCCCATGCGGGATTTTTTACAGAGAAACTCGATTGCGAAGCACATTACCAGTTTTTATCAGTTGGCGTACAAATCCTTTCCTGAGGATTTTCGAAAGACTCTAAAACCTAACGATTTTATAGTCATCATCCCTGCATTCATCACATCTCAGCTAAAAGCCGCCTTTGAGATCGGCGTGTTGATTTATCTGCCCTTTTTCGTAATCGATCTTGTCACTTCGAATATTCTTTTAGCCATGGGAATGATGATGCTTTCTCCCTTGACGATCGCTCTTCCTCTGAAGCTATTGCTGATCGTCATGGTCGATGGATGGACGTTGATCATTCAGGGGCTGGTCTTGACCTTTCGATAAGGATATGTTATTTAAAATTTACCAGAGGCCTCATGTTTACAGCACAAATTTATCAGCTTACTTATCAAGCTCTCCTCCTTATTTTAATACTCTCTGGGCCTCCTATCATCATTAGCATGGCTTTCGGTCTTTTTGTAGCGATTTTCCAAGCTGCGACTCAAATTCAGGAACAAACGCTCTCATTTACCATTAAACTCATTGCCGTGATCGTCACCCTACTGGTCATGGGCAGCTGGCTTGGCGGACAGATCCTGCAATTCACCAATAATATCATGCAAAATTTCCCTAAATGGGCTTTCTAATCATTTATGCCATCCTCTTCCGATTATCTTTCGATGGTCTTGAGTTTCCCAAATCAATCTCCCATGTCGATTTTGACCATTTTTCTGCTGGGGTTGATGAGGATTGCACCCATTGTTGCCATTGCTCCTTTTTTAGGAGCGAAGTTGCCGGGAAGTGTAAAAATGGCGTTGGCGATCGGTCTGACCGCCATCATTTTGCCTCATCTGGTCATGACTACTACAGAGACACTTTCATTCAACATGCACTTCATAGGATATGCCTTAAAAGAACTGCTGATGGGCATGATCCTCGCGATGTTCTCAGCCGTCCCCTTTTTTTTCGCGCAATCAGCCGGTGTCCTGATCGATTTTTTAAGGGGATCTTCCGCTCTGATGATCACGGACCCTTTCATGCAGGCGCAAGTCTCTCCTATCGGGATTCTTTATAATTACGTTCTGGTCGTCTTATTTTTTCAACTCAACGGCCCTTTTATTTTTCTGGATGCTGTGTATACCTCCTATACCATCATTCCTCTGGATGGATTGATCCATTCCGCTTTCTTCAATGCCAACATGCCATTTTGGAAAATTGTCACACACCTTCTGACAGATTTTATGGCTATTTCCATCCAACTTTCCGCTCCTTCCCTTTTAGCCATTTTGATGGCGGAAATGTTTTTAGGAATTGCAAATCGTCTCGCTCCCCAAGTTCAAATTGCTTTCTTGGGCCTCTCGATTAAATCCTTAATGGGCCTCGCGCTTCTTTGCTTTGGCTGGTTCTTTATCCTGCAGCAATTAGGAAAACAATCTTTGTTGTGGTTAAAAACGCTTGAAAAAATCTTGCAGGCTATGCGATTGTGAAAAACAATTGAAATTGCTTGAATTTTAGAAGTTCTTGGCAATGTCAAATGAGTCGCATGATAAGCTGGATTTTTGGACAAACGAAAAACTCTTATTTTTTTGTTGACCCGAAATTCAAGCAAAAATTAGAGTGAAGTTATTAAAAGGCACTTTGCATTGCTAAGTGTTCCAATAACCAGTTTTTTTTTAGAATTTAACTGATCCAAACCCAGGGGGATCTTTATGGAGTGGAACTTGAAAAAGATGTGGCCAGCAGCTGCTGCATCACTTGTAGCATTTACAAGCTTGATCAATGCTGCAGAAGAAATGCAAATGAGAAATTTGGAGAATCGCGTCTCCGCATTAGAGTCAAGAAAAGGCTCAAATGGGATGATCAATCCTCCTGCTAATCCAAGAGTGAAAGAAGGCGCTGACGTAATTATTACAGCCGAAGCGACCTATTGGAAAGCTCATGAAGCTGAACTAGAATACGCTTGGGAAAGCGACGATTGCGCCGGCAACACATGTCCTCCTCTTTCTTTGGAAGCAGAGCGTCCAAGACACGAATTCGAGTGGGGCTTTAAAGTTGGTCTCGGATATGTCCTACCTCATGATGGATGGGATGTATACGCCAACTATACACGCTTCAATGGACATCATCACAATTGCGGTGGCCATGAGTGCGAAGAATGTTGTGTATGCGCTCCAAGACTATTCTTCCCAACATTTTTGATCCCTTGCTTAACAACACCTTGCCCAAATGTCACAGAAGCTTGCGGCAAATGGAAACTCCGTTTGAACAGACTAGATCTGGAACTCGGAAGAGAGTTTTTTGTTAGCAAATGGCTGACGATGAGACCATTCATAGGTTTCGCAGGTGTGATCATTACGCAACACTTGAATGTTGAATATGCAGGTGGAAATTATGTTCCAGCTGGACATGAGTATGAGCACAAAATGAGAAATCAATTCCGAGGCGGCGGTCTCCGAGGTGGTTTCAATACTCAGTGGGATTTCTGCAAAGATTGGAGCATCTATGGAAACCTCGCTCTAAACTTGTTGTACGGATCATTCGAAATCAAGCAGCGTGCTTGGGATGAAACTGAAGTCTTTACGACAATAACAACAGAAGGCGAATGCGGATGCGTCGAAACAGAAGTGATAGACGATGAATGCGCATCAAGCAGATCATTGCTGTACGAAGCTGAAAAAGACTTCCTCATATGCCGTCCTGTATTAGACTTAGGGATCGGCTTACAATGGGAACATGCTTTTGCTGATGACAGCTTCTTCATAAGCTTTCATGCAGGCTGGGAACAACACTTCTATTGGGGACAAAACCAATTCGTGCGGTTCTTTAACACATCCTGTGCTGGATCTTGCTGTGGAGCTGCAGCAGCTTACAGTGAACCAAATGCTGACCTGTCACTGGCTGGTTGGGTATTCGGTGCTAGATTTGATTTCTAATCTAACAGACATATAGTCAAACAAAAGACCTGGGTTTGGAGTTCGATAGAGCGTCTAAACCCAGGTTTTTCATTTAAGTCTTTTCGGATCAAATTTAGAATTTTTCAATGAGGACGGAGAGAAAGAATGACCTCTTTAAGAGCGTCTATGAACTGATCGATTTCCTCGAATGTATTGTACACTCCAAAAGAAACCCGAACAACTCCAGAAACACCAAAACGCTGCATTGTCGGTTGAGCGCACAAATGCCCTGTTCGAACGGCGATTCCGCGGATATCAAGAAGCGTACCTATATCAAGCGGATGCAGATTTTTCACTGTAAATGTAATGATCGCCCCTTTCTTATCGGCAGTCCCAATGATACGCAATTCTTCGATCTCTTTTAGCTTTTCAGTAGCGTGATGAAGAAGACGATCTTCCCAAAGACAGATCTGATCTCTGCCTATGGATTCAATAAAAGAAAGGGCTGCGCCAAGACCCATTACTTCAGCGATCATAGGCGTACCCGCTTCGAACTTTAAAGGAGAAGGCTGATAAGATGAGCTTTGAAGCGTCACCTTTTCGATCATATCGCTCCCTCCTTGATAGGGTGGCATTTGTTCCAAGATTTCCTTTTTTCCATAAAGAACGCCTATGCCGGTCGGCCCATAAGCTTTATGACCTGAAAAAGCAAAGAAATCTGCATCCAATTTCTGCACATCTACTGGGATATGAGAAGCACTCTGCGCACCATCTATCAATACCTTAGCTCCCCGTGCGTGTGCCATGGCGATGATGTGTTCTATAGGATTGACGGTCCCGGTAGAATTGGAAATGTGGGCAAGGCTGACCAATTTGGTGCGGGAAGTGAGCAGTTTTTCGTAATCTTCCAGAACTAATCGACCTCGATCGTCAACGGGAATGGTCTTAAGATAAAGGTTGCGTTCGCGGCAGACCATGTGCCATGGGACAATATTAGAATGATGCTCTGTTTCAGAAATGATGATTTCGTCGCCTGGTTGTAAACAAGCGCGTCCATAGGACGCCGCCACCAGATTGATGGCATCGGTTGTCCCTTTGGTAAATACAATCTCATCCGTTGAAGCGGCATTGAGAAATTCTTTTACTTGCTCACGGACAGCATTGTATCGGTCCGTGGCAAGGCTTGCAAAATCATAGACAGCGCGATGAACAGTCCCGTATTCTTCCGCATAGAATCGTCGAATGGCATCTATTACAGAGATCGGTTTATGCGCAGTCGCTGCGGAATCCAAATAAATCAAAGGCTTTTCGTGCATATTCTGGTCTAGCATGGGAAACTGGCTACGAACCTTCAACACATCGAATGGATCTCTACTCATGGAAATACCTTCTGGCCATCGCAGTCATTTCCTCACGAATCAAAGGCATGGGAATTTGATCGATGACTTCTTTGCAGAAACCAAGAATTAAAAGAGTCTTTGCCGATTCCTCAGTAATTCCTCTCGACTTGAGATAAAACAGTTGCGCAGGGTCCAGCTTGGCGACAGTTGCGCCATGAGAGGCTTTTACATCGTCTGCAAAGATTTTTAAATTGGGTTTGCAGTTGGCGATCGCATGCTCTCCGATAATCATATTGTTGTTCAACTGATAGGCTTGTGTTTTCTGTGCTTTCGGCCTCACGAGAATTTTTCCCTCAAAACTGGATTGGCTTGAGTCATTGACGATTCCTTTGAAAAGCTGCATCGATCGACAATGTGGAGCCTGATGGTCCATCACGATATGAGTGTGTGCTTGTCTCTGTCCTGAAAGCATCCAAACTCCTTTTAAATCAGCGTTGCTATTCTCTCCCGTCAAAGCGATCTGATAATCTTGACGGACCGAGGCCGCGCCTGTTGTGATGGCGATGCTTTTCAGATTGCTATTTCTTTTTAAAGTGGCACGAAGCGCGTCGAAATGCCATGCACCAGAATCATTTTGCAGTATATGAGTCAGGTTAAAATCGGCACCATCTTCAAGAGCTACGTCCATAAATGCGCTGACCATGACGGGCGCTTGGGCATAAGAACAAGTTTGCGATATCCAGTGGATCGTTGAGGAAGCGCCAAGAAATAGATGCACTCGAGGCGCGACAAGCGTTTGAACCGCATTGGAAGTAATCACATACAAACATTGAATAGGGACATCGATCGTTATTTTAGGAGGAACATATAAGAATGCGCCCAGGCCGTGCAAAGCGGCATTCAAAGTTGCAAAAGGATCGGTCTCTTCTTTCAAGGCTTTCCCTATCCTATTTTGCAAAAAAGATCCGTAAGTTGGCATCGCTTGATCTAAAGAGAGAACAACAACTTGCTTTGGCAGTGCGCTCAGGTTGGAAAGATCCTCTCGATAAAAACCGTTAACGAAAACTAAACACGACTTGCGGCATTCCGGAAGGATCGGCAAATCTGCGACCTCATCTTTTCCGATTGTCGATACTGCATTGATAAAATGCTGCGCATATAATTGTCTGAGAGGGATGTATTGAAAAGCTTCTTGCTTTTTCTCTGGCAGCCCCAGCTCTGAAAAATGATCCC
The DNA here is from genome assembly GCA_035478995.1 of Rhabdochlamydiaceae bacterium. Classification (GTDB taxonomy): domain Bacteria; phylum Chlamydiota; class Chlamydiia; order Chlamydiales; family Rhabdochlamydiaceae; genus DATIJE01. Next base: position 21,046 of record DATIJE010000049.1, read on the forward strand.
ACGCACGGTCTCGGAATCCTTTTAAAGGTCCCTTTGAGTCCTGTAAGATAGATTGCTCTTTGAGGCGTAAAAAGAATTTCTGACTTTGGGAGAGTTCTTCCGTTTGCATTTAACCCCCAAGGAGCGATGGCTCGGAAGGGACTAGCCAATCATACCCCTTTTCTTCGAGTTCCAGCGCCAGCTCAGGGCCGCCGGTCGACACGATCCGCCCATCCATGATGACATGGACATAATGAGGCCTGACATAATCTAAAAGCCGCTGATAATGGGTGATCAGGATCAAGGCGTTATCAGAGGTCAGCAATCTGGTAACTCCATTTGCGACGACACGCATGGCATCGATATCAAGGCCGGAATCTGTCTCATCCAAAATGGCAAGAGCTGGCTCTAATACAGCCATTTGAAGAATTTCATTTCTCTTTTTCTCTCCACCTGAAAATCCTTCGTTGACGTTCCTCATCTTGAACTCGTTTTTCATTTCCATGAACGACATTTTCTCATCCAATATATTAGAGAACTCTTCTTCGGAAAGAATCGGACGTCCCTGGGCTTTTCGAGAGGCATTAGAAGCAGAAAGAAGAAATTGAAAATTTGAAATACCAGGCAGTTCTATAGGATATTGGAAACTGATAAAAAGGCCCAAATGCGCACGTTCTTCGGGGGCCAGCTCTAAAATATTTTGCCCTTTGAACCATAATTCCCCGGAAACAACCTCGTATGAGGGATCGCCTGCAATCACTTTGGAAAGCGTCGATTTGCCGGCTCCATTCGGTCCCATGATTGCATGGATTTCTCCTGCTTTTACAAAGAGGTCCAGCCCCTTTAAAATATCCTTTCCCGCAACTGTAACGTGCAGATTTTTAATCTCGATCATCTTTCTTGCCTTCGTTTATCCCACAGAGTTTTCTAATTTCAACGAGAGGAGCTTTTGCGCCTCTACCGCAAACTCAAGAGGGAGTTCTTTGATCACATCTTTGCAAAACCCGTTTACGATCATATTGATTGCATCTTCTCGAGAAATTCCACGGGTTTGCAGATAAAATAATTGCTGCTCATTCATTTTTGAGGTGGACGCCTCATGCTCTACTTGGCTCGTGGAATTTCCTGCCTCAATATAAGGAAAAGTATTTGCAGAACATTGGCTTCCGACCAGCATCGAATCGCATTGTGTGTAGTTGCGGGCATATTCCGCGCGAGGCGCAATCTTGACGAGACCTCGATAAGTATTATGCGAACGGTCCGCTGAAATTCCTTTAGAGACGATTGTAGAGCGTGTGTTTTTCCCCAAATGGATCATTTTTGTTCCTGTATCTGCCTGCATCATGCCATTGGTGAGCGCTACAGAATAAAATTCTCCTGTCGATTCATCTCCTTGTAAAATGCAGCTTGGGTATTTCCAAGTCACAGCGGCGCCTGCTTCCACCTGTGTCCATGTAATTTTTGATTGATATCCCTGGCATCTGCCTCTCTTGGTGACAAAATTGAAGATGCCTCCAGCTCCTGTCTCCTTGTTCCCGGAATACCAATTTTGTACCGTGGCGTATTTGATTTCTGCCCTGTCCATCGCGATCAGTTCTACAACTGCCGCATGCAGTTGATTGTTGTCGTATGCGGGAGCAGTGCACCCTTCCAAATAGCTGACATAAGAGCCTTCTTCCGCAATGATCAGCGTGCGCTCGAATTGTCCAGATTCCTTGTCATTGATGCGAAAATAAGTGGAGAGTTCGATTGGACATTTCACTCCTTTGGGAATGTATACGAAAGAGCCATCGGAAAACACCGCTGAGTTCAGAGCAGCGTAAAAATTGTCGCCTATAGGAACAACGCTTCCCAAATATTTTTCCACAAGCTCTGGATATTGATGCACAGCCTCCGAGATTGAACATAAGACCACTCCAGCTTCTTTGAGCTTGCTCTGAAAAGTGGTGCCGAGCGATACCGAATCAAAGACCACATCTACAGCGACATTGGTCAATCTTTTTTGCTCATCCAGTGGAATTCCCAACCTTTCAAAAGTTTTTAAAATTTCAGGGTCAACTTCTTCCAGGCTGTTCAAAGTCTGCTTTTTTTTGGGTGCGGAGTAATAACAGATGTTCTGATAATCGATAGGTGGAAATTGAACATTTGCCCAGAACGGCTCCGCCATTCCCTTCCATTTCTCAAAGGCCTTTAATCGGAATTTCAATAAGAAAGGAGGCTCATTTTTTTTTGCCGAAATGGCTCGGACCGTTTCTTCGCCCAACCCTTTAGGAAAACTTTCTTTTTCTACATCCGTGACAAAGCCATACTTATAGTCTGATTTAACTGTAAGCAGCTCCTCTGTGGTCATAAAAATTTCTCTATTGTGTCAAAGTCTGGGCTTTAAATGATACTTGATCGAGGAGTTTATCTCAACAGGGAGGAAATGGACTAACTGGACAAATAATTTTTTCAGCGATCTACAGCCCACTGTTCGGCTTGGGCCAAATGTTCAGGGAGATCGATCCCCATTACATCGCGGCGTGTCTCATGGACTTGGATCCGAAGTTTGTAAAACAAAAATCGAAGTTGTTCCAATTTTTCAGCATCTTCTAAATAGCATAAAGAAGGTAGATTAGAAATTTTTTGAAGGGCTGCTTTGGAAAAAGCATAAATGCCTACATGCTTAAAAAATATTTTGCTTTCATCCGGGCAAGCATCTCGATAATGAGGGATGGTCGAACGTGAAAAATAGAGGGCGTATCCATCCAAATCACAGACCACTTTTGCAATTTGAGGATTGTGTATCTCTTCTGTTTTAGTAATCTTTTTTTTCAAAGTCCAAACATCGCTAGAATCTTCATTGCAAGTTCGAAGCAGATCGTGGATCATTTCTTCATTGATAAATGGCTCATCCCCTTGCCAATTCACCCAAATGTCGGCATTAATTAAATTTTTATTATATAACTCAACCAGTCTTTCAGTGCCAGAAGCACAATCCTCGGATGTCATGAAATACTTTCCGCCAAATCCTTCAATGACCTCTGCCGTTTCAAGGGAGTCTATCGCAAAGCAGATAGTGTCGAATGCAGAAGTGCGATTTGCAGCTTCCCAAACCCATTGCAACAAAGGTTTATTTTGAAGAAAAGAGAGCATTTTCCTTGGAAAACGGGTCGACTTCAGTCGAGCTGGGATCACACATGCTATTTTCATAAAACCTTAAATACCATTTAACAGTCCTTCGGATTCCGTCAGAAAACGAATGCCGAGGCCGCCAGTTTAATTCCTTCTTGATTTTAC